>JALYUO010000734.1 GCA_030853735.1 Chloroflexota bacterium | reverse complement strand
CGCCTCGCCGCCGCCTAGCGCCGCCTGATCGATCCGCCCGACGCGGACGGCCCCCCGCCCAGCGACGCGCCGGTGATTGACGGGGCCACGGTCCACCGGCTGGAACGGCTGGGCCTGCGCCTGAACCGCGACCTGCGTTCCGGGCTGATGGGCGAGCATCGCGCCGTGCGCCGCACCGCCGGCATCGAGTTCGCCGATTACCGGCCCTACACGCGCGGCGACGATCTGCGCCGGGTGGACTGGAACGCCTACGCCCGGCTGGGCACGCTCCATATCCGGCAGGCGCAAGCCGAACACGACACCGCGCTCTATCTGCTGGTGGATGCCAGCCCTTCGATGGATATTGGGCAGCCGTCCAAGTTCCTGGCCGCGCGGCGCTTGGCGGCGGCGCTGGGCTATGTGGCGCTCACCCACCTGGATGCCGTGCGCCTCGCCGCGCCGGGAGCCGCCGTCGGCTGCGATCTGACGCTGCGGGGCCGCACGGCGGCGGGGGCACTGTTCCACGCCTTGCAAGACCTGCGGCCCGGCCAGACCGCCACTTTCGACGCTGTGCTGGCCGGCTGGAGCGCGCGGGGGTCCGTCGGCCACTTGGCGATCCTGATCTCCGATTTGCTGCTTGACGGCTACCAAGCGGGCGTGCGCCGTCTGGTGAACGCGGGCTTCACGGTGGTTGTGCTGCATCTGCTCAGTCCTGAAGAATTGCAGCCGCCCAGCGACGGCGAATTGGCCCTGATCGACAGCGAAACCGGCGCGCGACTCGACGTGCGCCTAGGCGACGAAAGCCGTGCCGCCTATATCCGCCGCGTGGCTGAGTGGCTGGCCGAATGCGAAGCGTGGTGCAAGGGCCAGGGCGCGCTCTACTGCCGGGTGCAGAGCGATTGGGCCACCGAGCGCGTGTTGCGCGAAACGCTGCGCCGCCGGGGGATCGTGCTATGACCCTGCTGAACCCCGCCGGTGCGTGGTGGCTGCTCTTGTTGCCGATCCTGCTGCTGCTCTACCTGCTGCGGACGCGACCAGTGGTGCGGCGCGTCGCCAGCTTGCGGCTGTGGCATAATCTGCCGCAGGTGGAGCGCCCGCGCACGCAATTGCGCCGCCCGCCGCGTTCGCCGCTGTTGGCGCTGCAATTGCTGCTGCTGGCCGCCGGAGCCATCGCCTTGATCCGCCCGGCTCTGCCCGGCCTGAGCGCACGACATCTGCTGATCTTGCTGGATGCGTCAGGCAGCATGAGCGCGCTGGACGGTGGCACACCACGCTTTGAGCAGGCACGCACGCAGGCCGGGCGGCTGGTCGCCGCCCTGGGAGCCGACGACCGGGCCACCCTGCTGCGCGTCGGCGCGACCGTCACCACCGCCTGTAGCGTGTGTCGTCAGGGCGACCTGGACGTAGCGTTGGCGGGCTTGCACCCTGGCGTGGGGCACGCTGATTGGGCAGCGGCGCTGGCGCTGGCCGGGGAATTGGCTGGCGGGGCGGGCGACCGGCGCGGCGAGGCGGTGGTGATCAGCGACGGCGCATTTGCTCCGCCGGCGCTGGCGAGTTTCCCCGTGGCGCTGCGCTTCGTCGCTGTCGGTGGCCCGCTCGCTAACCGGGGTATCGCCGTCTTGCAGGCGCGCCGGCCCCCGGATGGGCGACCCGCCTACACCGCTTACGCCGGCATCGTCAACCACAGCCCAGTGACTAGCACCGTCGAAGTGACCGCGCTAGCCGATACCGTGCCGCTACCGAGCCACCAATTGCTGATCCCCGCCGGCGGCGAAGCCGCCGTGACCTGGGATCTGCCGGTCGGCACCGCCCAAATGTCGGTCCACCTTACGCCGCCCGACGCGCTGGCCGCCGACAACAGCGCGCTGATCTTGCTGCCGGTAGAAGGCCAACATCGGGTGCGGCTACAAACCGCTACTCCCGATCTGTACCGCCGCGTCCTGGCCGGCGTGCCCGGCCTAGCCATCACCACCACGACCGGCATCACCGGCGATGTCACCCTGCTGGATGGGCTGCTACCCGATCCCTTGCCGCCCGGTGGCCTGCTGCTGATCAATCCCGGCGGCGCACTATTGCCCAGCGACGGCACGCTGGAGAACGTGCGCGCGCAGACCCCCGCTACCGCGCACCCGTTGCTGGCGGGCCTGGATGTGGCCGCATTGCTGGTGCAGAAAGCGCGCCGCATCACGCCGCCGCCCTGGTTGGAACCGCTGATCAGCGCCGATGGCGGCCCCTTGCTGCTGGCTGGGGTGCTGAATGGGCGGCGGGTCGCCGTCCTGACCTTTGACCCCCAGGACTCCAACCTGCCGCAACTGGCGACCTTCCCGGTGCTGCTGACCAACCTGCTTGATTGGCTGGACCCACTGGTGGAAGCGGGCGCACAGCGACCGGGCGCGGCCATCCCGTTGCCGGCGGGCACCCTGGTGGGCACGCCGGACGGGCGCAATGTAACGGTGGGCGCGGCGGGCCTGTTTGCCGACACCGAGGCGGCGGGACTGTACCGCGTCACCCGCCCTGGCCGGCCCGACTTGGCCTTTGCCGTCAACGCGACGGACGCGGCAGAAGCCGACCTGATGCCGCGTCCGCAGCCCGAACTCACCCAACCTGCTCCCGCCGCAGCGGGCGGGCACCAGGAAGTGTGGCGACCGTTGGCGGGTTTGGCCCTGGCGTTTATGTGTAGCGAATGGTTTCTCTACTGCCGCCGCCGAGGACGCTTATGACCGGCTTGACCCTGCTCCATCCTGAATATGGGATCGGGCTGCTGCTGCTGCCGCTGTTGCTGCTATTGGCGCGGCGGCTGACCGAGGGGGCGCGCTGGCGGCGCTGGGGCGCAACGGCGCTGCAAAGTCTCGCGGTCGTGGCGCTGCTGGCGGCGTTGGCCGAGCCGCTGGCCCTGCGCCCCGGCCAGTCGGTGGATGTGGTGCTGGTGTTGGATGCATCAGATAGCCTGAGCGATGTGAGCCGCGGGCGGGCCGTGGCCTATGCCCAGGCCGTGCTGGCCGGCGCGCAGCCGGGCGACCGCGTGCAACTGGTCGCCACCGCGCAGCAGGCCCGCGTGGTC
>JALYUO010000699.1 GCA_030853735.1 Chloroflexota bacterium | reverse complement strand
CCTGAGCCGCCGCTGGAAACCCGACGATGTGACGGCGCTGTTGGCCGCGCTGGCCGCCTGGCACGCCGGGTCGCTGCCGCCGCCGGTCACGCGCCAAATCAAAATCTGGGCCGGCTTCCAGGGCCGTATCACCCTGCGGACCGTCACGATCCTCGAAGTGGAGCGCCCCGAATTGCTGGCCGACCTGCAAGCCGATCCCCTGCTGGCTCCGCTGCTCCAGCCCCTCCCGACCGGCAGCACCGCCGCCTTGGTCGCCCTCGCGCCGACCTCTCCCCCGACCCCTCTCCCGAAGGGCGAGGGGAGTCCGGCGGCGACGGATGGGCGCAAGCGGCGGACTGCGGCCACGCCGGCCACGCCGGCCATAGCAGATGCCACAAATCAAACTCCCCCTTCCTTCGTAGGGAAGGGGGTAGGGGGGTCCTTTCCGTCGCCCCCCGATCTGGATGCGCTGCGGGCGACGCTACGGCGCTATGGCTTTGCGGTGGACGATGATGCCTAGCCACCACCGGCCGGCCGGACAGCGCGGACAGCCGGTTGAATAGCGGGCGCGTGTTGAGCGGGGCGTTCGCGCTGTTGCGGCAGCGCGGCTTGCTGCGCGGCGGCATGGTGGTGGCGGCGCTGGGCTTGGTCTATGCCGCCGGGCTGGTCTGGCTGCAACTCTACAATCCCCAGTATCTGAGCGACCTGAGCGACAAGCTGACGACTGATCTGCCGCCCGACTTCCTGGCCTGGGTGGTGGCGGGCGCGGCGTTGCTGCTGATCGGCGGCTTGCTGGGCGAAGGCCGCTTCATCCTGGCGGCGGGGCGACGGCCGGCGGCGAACGGGAGCGGGCGCGTAGCGGCGGGGAGCGCGTTGCGGCGCTTGCCGGGGCTGCTGGCGCTGGCCCTGCTCCTGTGGGGCGTGCCCGCCCTGGCGACGATCTTGGCCCTGGCCCTGATCGCCAACAGCCTGAGCGGATCAGCCGATGATGCGCTGGCCCCGCTCACCGGCTTGTGCTGTCTCACCGTGAGCGGCGGGCTAGTGGCCCTGGCCCTCTGGCCGCTGCACCGCCTGGCGAATTGCGCCTTGCTGCTCGATGGGCAAGGGCCGCGCACCGCCCTTCGCACCGCCCGCCGCCTGCTACGGGCGCAGTTCGGCGCACTGTTCGGCCTGTGGATGGGCGTGCTGCTGCTGAACGGGCTGCTCGTGCTGGTGTCGGGACTGCTGGCGGGGCTGGCCGCCGCTGGGGTCTATGCGTTTTGGACGCTGCTCAACGGGACCGCGGAAGGCTTGGCCCTGGCCGCTACCGGCACGCTGGCGGCGCTGCTGGGCCTCGGCCTGCTGGCTTGGGACGGCAGCGTGACCGCCTTCAACCTCAACACCTGGGTGCTGGCTTACCGCGACTTGCAAACCGCCACGACCCTACTCCCGCCGCTGCCCGGTCCCACCGGCACCAGCCAACTGCTAGGCCGCAGCCGCGACTAACCGCGCCGGCCCCCGCCAGCACCCAGCAGGGGGGTAGTCGCGCACGGCTGTGGGCCGGTTGTGCCCCCCATTGCGGCCCTACACTCACCCCCAGCGTTATGCACGCATGGCAACTGTAGTCGCGCACGGCTGTGTGCCAGTGGGGGAGCCACAACCCCCCGCAATGAACTGCGGCCCTACACTCACCCCCAGCGTTATGCACGCATGGCAACCCAACAACCTAAAATCTCCGTGTCTCCGTGTCTCCGTGGTGTCGTCATACGCCCCTCCCTCTTTAGGGGAGGGGTTGGGGGAGAGGTCGCCGGCACACAAAAACACTCCCGACCCACACGGTGGTCGGGAGTGCGAAGTGCCGCGAACCCAGGATTATGCTTATGCGTCGCCGTCGTCTTCGTCGCCGTCGTCTTCGTCTTCTTCGTCCTCGTACTCGTCGTCGTCCTCGTCCTCGTCCTCGTCCTCGTCCTCGTCGTCCAATTCCTCGTCTTCCAGTTCGTCGTCGGCCATGTGAGATGGTCTCCTTCAATGAGTATAAGGTAAACGATCAGCGCAACAGCTAGGCCGGCACCCGTGTGTGCCCGGCTGGATGGGTTGCGACCCCGGTATTATAGCACAGAAAGCGGGCAAACTCTACGGTGTCAACCCAGTTTTGCGCCACAACTCGCGCAGAACTTGGCCCCTGGTGCCACCTCTTGCCCGCAGGTGGGGCAGACGGGCTTGCTTGCCATGTTGAAGCCACATTCCGGGCAGAACTTGCTGCTCGCCACTACCTGCGCGTGGCAGTTCGGGCAGGTGATCAGCGACCCCTCCGCCGCACTGTGCGCGCCGGCCGTGGCCGGAGTCACACCCGCAGTGCTGGACGAGGCCGGCGGCGCTTGCTGCGGCTGTTGTTGCGGTTGCTGCTGCTGTTGCTGCTGCTGTTGCTGCTGGAACGACTGGCCGATCATCTGGGCCATGCCGAGGCC
>JALYUO010000697.1 GCA_030853735.1 Chloroflexota bacterium | reverse complement strand
GGGCGGCACTGCGCCGTTTGTGGTCGGTTTCTGCATGGGCGGCAGCCAGGCGCTGATCACTGGCACCCACGCCGGACTGGAACTCGCCGGCATCGTCGCCTTCTACGCCGGCCTGAGCCGCAATCTGGGCGGCGGTACGGTGTTGGAGCAGGCAGTCAACAGCCAATATCCGGTCTTGGGCCTATTCGGCGGGGCCGACACGAGCATCCCGCCGGAGCAGCTACAGGAACTGGACGCGAACCTGGACCGCGCCGGTGTGCCCCACACCATCGTCAGCTATCCCGGCGCGCCGCACAGCTTCTTCGACCGCAAAGCCGTGGAGTTCGCCGCCGAGTCCGCCGATGCCTGGCAGCGCGTGCTGGCCTTTATCGCCCAACCCCAGGCAGCGCAGCCGGCGTAAGCCGACCGCCGGCCGGCGATCCCAACCCGTGCCCAGCCGTAAGCACAGCAAAGCCGCCCGGACAGCGCAAACCATCCAGGCGGCGATGTAGACGGCGGCCTTAGTCCGCTGCTTTGCCGGCTTCGCGCGCCTTTTGCAGATAGGCCATGTACTCCAGCATTCGCGGGTCGCCGTCAGCGCGGCCCACCGTGGGATCTTGGTGGTAGCGGTTCTTCAGCACGCGCTCGATCTCCGGGTCGCCGCCGGTGAACTCGCGCACTAGCTCACCCCAGCGCCGCGCCATTGCTTGCACCGCCGGGTCGGCGGTGTCGGTGCCCGCATCCAGCGCGGCGCGCACCTGGGCGATCAGGCGCGGCCACTCGGCTTCGACGGCCTGGATATGCGCGGTGCCTAGTGCTGCGCCCCGCGCTTTGAGCTCGGTCATTTGCTCCGCTGTAAACTCCGTTTCGCTCATTTGGATCACCTCTATCGTCTGTAAAAACGTCTCAACAGACACTTCCGTCTGCGTCGCCAGGTGGGTCGCTATCGCGTTCAGGCGCTGCTCAAGTTGCTGCAGCAACATGATTTTGGCCTGCACCTGCACGATATGCAGTTGCACTACGCGCCGGGGCGTATAGGCGGGCTGAGTCAGGCACTGTTGAATGGCCTCTAGGCCAAAGCCCAATTGCCGCAGTGATTTGATCTGCTGCAAGCGGGCCACATCACCGGGCGTATACAGCCGGTAGCCCGCCGCGCTGCGCTGCGCCGGCGTGAGCAGCCCGATTTCGTCATAGTAGTGCAGCGTGCGAACCGATAAGCCGGTCCGCTGCGCCAACGCGCCCACGCGCAACACCGTCTCAGCCATCACCAACCCTCCCTATGCCCGGCTTGCACCGGGCACACCAACAGCATACACCTTCACGTAACGTCAGAGTCAAGCGGTTTTCTGACCCAATTTATAATAGATCAGGGGCCGCCTATTCGCTAGACGACCCCTGACCGCAGGTTCTATGTTATGTTAAGTACGCAGCGACTCTAGTGCGTCAGTTGGCACCAAGTAGCCGGCCCCACGATACCGTCTGCGTCCAGGCCATGAGCGCTCTGGAAGCTGCGAACCGCGCCGGCCGTGCCCGATCCGAAGACCCCATCCACGCCGATGCCCAAGCGACTCTGTACCGCCCGCACCGCGTCGCCCGTGTTGCCCTGCTGCACCGTGATGTACAGGGCACCCCAGGTAGTCGGCCCCACGATACCGTCGGCGCTCAGGCCATGCGCGCTCTGGAAGCTGCGAACCGTGCTAGCAGTCCCCGCCCCAAACGCACCGTCCGCCGTGAGCGAGTAGCCGTGTGCCCGCAACAGGTACTGCGCCGTCTTGACCGTTTGGCCGCTACTGCCCTCTTGGATTGTGACCGGCGTACAGCCCGGCACCGGGGTCGGGGCGGGGCCACTCCAGGTGCTGATAGTGAGCGCGGAGTAGTAGAAGTTGAGGATCGACTGCCAGCTATAACCGTGGTCGGCCAGATAGCGGGAACCGTTCTGGCTCATATAGGTGCCGGGGGTCCAGCCGTAGAGCGCCGAACACTGCCCGCTCGTCTGGCTGCCGTTATAGGCTCCCGCGCAATACATGGCCGGGAAGATCAGCCCATTGCGCGTGATCTTATAGTTCCAAGTGGCATCCACGGCGGCGTTCGTGCTGGCATAAGACACATTGGGATTATACACTTGGTCGGCCGTGCTGTCTTTCACATCATAGGGGCCGGGCCACTTCTGAGCAATCGTCCAATACCAACCATAGGCTTTGGCCGCCATCGCGCCGGAGCGCAGCGACTCGGCGGGCCAACCAGAGACCCACTCGTTGGGCAGAACGTGCTTGACATAGAAGTTGAAGTTCACCACATCCACCGCGCCGCTGCCGGTGCGATAGACGCGAATCACGCTGGGCGGATTGGTCTGGGTGGCTCCCCCGGTTAGGGGCTGCGGGCCGTCGGTCCCGCCGGCGCTTTGCGCGGCCCTGTTCGCCGCGCGTGGCGGTTGCACCGTCACCACCTCCGGCGCAGCCGTCGCCGTGGTCGCCCGCGCCAGGAAAGGCTCCACCAGCAGCGTGTCGTGCGGGTAGAGGGTCGCGTTGCGTAACACCCAACTGCGATAGCCGGGCAGCGTAATCGTCACCGCCACCGGCTGCGGCGTGTCAACAGCGAGCTGGGCGAAGCGCACCATGCCCTGCTCATCGCTGCGGCCCACCAAGCCCAGTGGCGCGACGGCCACCTGGGCTCCAGCCAGGGCGGGGCTATCCACCGCCCCCAAGATGCCCGACCCCGCTAAGGCCCGCACATCCACCGTAATGGCGGTGTCCGCTGCCGGCTTTGCCGCCGGCAGGCTGCCGGGGCGGGCGGCACTGGCCGGCAGGCCCGCGATCAGCAGCAGAGCCGGCGCCAGGATCAGCAGCGTAGGTCGGATCAGCCGGGATTCCATCAAACGTTTCATCAGCAATCCTTCTTTCGTGGGTAGCGCAAAAGCAACCAAACCGGCGTTAAGGCGCGCTAGGGCTGCCGCGCGGCGGTTATTGCACCAGTTTGCTCCAAGTGTCGGGGCCAACACTGCCGTCGGCTCCCAGCCCATGCGAACTCTGGAAGCTCTTGACCGCGCTTTGCGTGCCGGAGCCGAACGCCCCATCTACCGTCAGGCTGTAGCCCCAATGGGTGACTAACTGGCTTTGCACCGCGCGCACCGCGTCGCCGTTGCTACCGATCTGCACCGTCTGGATCAACGCTTCCCAGGTTTGCGCGCCCACGATGCCGTCAGCGGTCAGGCCGTGCGAGCTTTGGAAGCTCTGGACCACGCTTTGCGTGCCGGGGCCAAATGCGCCGTCCACCGTCAGGCTGTAGCCGCGCGCCCGCAGCAAATATTGCACCGTCTTGACCCGTTCGCCGCTGTCGCCGTTCTGCACCAACGGCCAGACGCGCGCCGGCGGTCCGCCCAGCCGCGCCGCCACATCACTGCGGAGTTGCGGCAGCTTGGCATACAGCACGTCGCCGGGGCAATCGGTGGCGATGTAATCACGGTGGCCGTAAATCTGCGTGGCTGCGATGCCGTATTGCTGGCAGATATACGCGCACATTGCCACCAGTTGGTTGTAGAGCGCGGCGGGCGGCTGTGTCGCCATGTAATTGCCTTCGTTTTCGATGCCCACGGCGATATCGTTCTGGCCGGGGCAATGCGCGCCCTGCACCTGATGCAGCCCGGCCTGCACCTGCTCCAAGCTGCGGTGGCGGCCTTCCATGGTGTAACCGCCGCGGCTGATAGTGAAATGCTGCCCACTGTCAATCCAGCCGTTGCTGAAATGTGACTGCTGGATCGAGCGCGCCAGGGCGAAGGCGTGCGCCTGCGACAGATCCGTAGTATTCGGCGTGTCGGTGTGGTGAACCAGGATCTTGGTGGGCCGATTCGCCAGGATCGTGACCGCTTGCTTGGGTGGCGCGGCTCCCCAGGTGGTGCAGCCGGCGATGTTGGGGGTGCTAACATCCGTTTCGGCGGCGGCCACTTTGGGTGCAAACCGCAGTTCGATGCCGCCAATCACCACACTGGTGCCCAGCGCGAGCGCCCCCTTTAAGAAACCACGGCGCGAGATCGGCTGTAGAGGTTCAGACATGACTGAGGATCTCCTTACTGAGCGGGGCGACAGGTCCGGGTGGACTCTGCGCCCCACATCGTCGTCTAGCGCAGCAGGCGCGACCTAGCGCACGCCGTCTTGCCACCACCAGAACTGCGACCCGTAGGGATACTGGATGCGGCTGTCTACGTGTTGCCACGACACCGAGCAGGTTTCGAGGCCGCTGAACCCGCTGGTCTCCGCGATGCGGTAGACGCTACAGGTGCTGTAGCCGCTCACCACGATGTCGGCGGCCACGCCGTAGGTGTGCATACTGTTGCCGGCCCCGCCGATGCTGCGGTTATAGGCCACGCTGCGGAAGCCGGAGTTGATCGTGATGCCGGCGTTGCCCGCTTTTTTCCGCACCGCTTCCAGTTTGTACATCAGGCGGCGGATGTTCTCATGCACCTGCCCGCTGCTGACGTTGCCGCCGCTGAAGCCGCTGCCGTCATGCGAATAGAACTCGCTAAAGTTGAAATGCGCCGTTGAGCCGTCCGACTGTTCCAGGCTGTTCAGCACGCTCTGCGTCGCCGGCCCGGCCACGCCGTCCGCGCTCAGGCCATAGGCGCGCTGGAAGCGAATCACCGCCGCTTTTGTGCCGGCACCAAAGCTGCCGTCCACGCCGACATAGGTCTGGCTGGGGCTGTCGGCGGCCCACCCGGCCACCCGGATCTGCAACTCCGTGACATCGGCCCCACTCATACCCTGCGACAGGGTGCGCCCCCACCCATAGGCATAACTTGCCTGCGGGGTCAGCGCCGGCGCTATCAACAACAAGGCCACCAGTAGGCCGACAATCTTGGCGTGGCGTAGCATTCTGTGCAACATTGTGAAGTCCTCCTTAGCGTAGCACCCTAGTAGTAGAGAATATCCCAGTGCGAACCTTCGTCCGCATAGATGTTGCCGGCGGCCGACTTGTACATCGGCGCACCATCGCCGCGCAGACCGATGTAGCTAAAGTTGTTGTGGACATAGTTGGTGACGCAGGTGCTGTGGGTGACATCCACCTTGTAGCCGTTCCAGTGGCTATAGGTGCCGCCGGCATGGCCGGTCTCGGTGCCGCCGGTGATGTTGATGGCGCAACCGCTGGCCCGCCGCAGGGTCTCCACTTGGCTCACCGTGCCGGAGTTGATCTGGTCGAACGAGGTGCAGGTGCTGTTGTAGCGGTTGGTACACCCGCCGCTGGACGACCAGGTGATGCCATACGAACTCAGGGACGCGGCCGCCGCCGATTGGCTCATTTTGTAGCCGCTGTTCGGTTGCACTTGATCGCTACTGCCGTCAGCGACGGGACTGGTCGCCCCCGGCTTGCCGTCATCGCGCAGCGGGTGCGCCGCCGCCGGCAACGCGGACCCCACCAGCAACAGGAGTGCGGCCACCAGCGCCGCGCAGTACATCAGTTTGCTTTTCATCTGCTAACCCTCCGTGGTTATATTGCTCCAAACATCCCCGGCCACCGCAAGATCGCGGTGGCGATCCACCGAGCGAACCCAGCAGGCTCCCTCACACAGCACCACTTTACCGCAACTTCACTGACAAAAGGGGTGACAAATAGCCGAAATTGGGGTCCGCAAGGGATATGTTATAGGATATAATTGGGATATGAAAACAAGCGACCGTGACTGGTTGAAGCAACGGCGCAGGGCGTTGGACCTGACCCAGCAAGCCCTGGCCCAGCGGGTGGGCTGTGCCACCGTCACGATCAAAAAGATCGAGGCCGGCAGCTACCGACCGTCAAAGCAGGTAGCAGCCCGCTTGGCCGCCGAATTGGCGATTCCGCCCAGTGACTATGCCGCTTTCATGCAATACATCCGCCCACTGCCTGCGGCGACAGCCGACGCAGCGCCGCCT
>JALYUO010000695.1 GCA_030853735.1 Chloroflexota bacterium | reverse complement strand
GTATCTGCTCAAAAAAGGGGGGCGCATTAAGCCGGGGTTAACTTGAGGGCGGCGGCGGTCTGCCGCACCAAGTCCGCCAACGGCGGAATCGTCGCCCGCTGCCGCAAGCGGTCCCGTACATAGGCATGGAAATTCACCCCTACTTGGCGCGTGGTCGCCACCAACGTCTGGAACGTATCCCACGCCTGCAGCCCCGCCGCACTGCGCGGCCCAAAACTCACGTCCCGTTTGCGCACCCGCGCCCGCGCCCCTAACTCCGCCGCGTTGTTATGCAGCGGCAACTGCGGGTTCTCCAGCACCCGTAACAGCTCCGTTTCTTTGGCCTTCGTGCGGGCGATCACCTCATTCAGGGCGCTATAGGCCGTCACCGTGCTGAATAAGCGGCGAAACTTCTGCCGTAACCACCGGGCGCGGTGCGCGTCGGGGGCGGTCTGATACGCTCGTAATTGGTCGTAATAGCGCCAGAACCGCTCGACAAACCGCGCCTGGACCCGCCCCAGGCAACCGACCACCGGTAGCAGTTTTTTGTAATGCCGCCCCTCGTGTACCCAGCACAGCGCCAGGACCGGACTCAGGTGCCGCCACTGGGGCGCATCGTCCACCAGCAAGATCTGCACCGGTCGCCACGTCGTTTGCGCGTGGTATGCGCCCAACGCCAGCCCTTCCCGCAGCAGTTTCGCCGGCCCCGCCGACAAGTGCGCCCACGCTGGGTCGGCCAGCCGCGCCGTCAGTTCCGCCGCGCTCCAAACCTGATCCGGCGGCCAGTCGGTCAGCAGCGTGCGCCACTTGGCCGCCAGTCCTTGCTGCGCCAGATAGGCGGCTACCTGGGCGTTGAATAAATACCCAAGCGGCTGTTGATCGGTGAGCGCCCGCAGCACATTCAGGCGGTCCTTGCCGGCGGTCGTGCGGTAGGCCGTGTAGGCCGGCGTGGTCAGTACGTGGCAGGAGTAGTTCTGTCCATTGACGCGGGTACTCGTTTCGTCGAGTTGTTGATAGGCACTGCTCGCTAGGCCGGCGGCCAGCACGGCGCTGCTCTCGGCGTGGAAAGGCGCGATGGCCTCCGTGAGCAAGTGGGCGATCTGCCCGGCGGAAATCTGGACCCCGAAATAACTCACCAGTTGGGCCAATTTGGCTTCGCTAACATTGGCGGCAAAATATTGACTGAGCAGGAAGCTCTGCAACTCGGGGCCGAATTGGCCGTGATAGCCAGGGGGCAACGGGGCCAGGAACGTCTGACCCGCGCTGGGGGAGTAGAACTTTTCCTTGCGGAAGCGAATAGTCTCCGTCTCGATGCGTAGATCCTGCACCAGCACATCCGCGTAGCCTTTGAATTGGGCATCGGGGGGCAGCGTGGTCCGATCTAGCCGGCAGAGTTCCTCGCGCGTGATGGTGAGGTGCGCCTGTTTACGGCGGGGGTGGCGTTGCTTAGGCGTGCGGCGTTCGGCTTCGGAAGAGTGCGGGGCGGGGGGCGGCGGCACTTGGGGGTTAATGTGCGGACGACCCTGCTCCCCTTTGAGGCGGGCAATTTCATCGCGTAAGCGCTGGATTTCGGCGGCCTGGGTCCGCAGCTGCCCCGCCTGCTGGTCTAGCAGATTGACCAGACGGAGGACGAGGGACCGGGTCGTCGGGTCGGTAATGGCGGCGGGGTCAAGGTCATCCAACATGGCGTGATTGTACCGGATTTCGCCCGTTCATGCCATACCCCCCTTTTTTGAGTAGATACTTATATATGGTGCCAGTATTGCTTATATATGTAATTGCTGGGGGGAAAGATAGGGATAGGCGACTATACAAGCAGGCTCTACTTGGAATAGTAGCTTTGTTAGGAGGCTGGATTGTATGGATTGGAGTTGTTGATTGGCAAAGTGGTCATCTAGGTACGTATTGGTCGCTTAGGATAGATGCTCAACATAATGTTGCTGGCAGCGTCCCCGCTTTCTTTGATCAATTAGTTAGATCCTTCCTCTACACGAATAATCTCCGTGATAAAATTCGCTACTCAACTGCTCTTACCATTCCTATTGTAAATCTTTGTGTTCTTGGATTAGTACCTTTCACAAGAGAACGCCACAGATATGCTTTAGTAGCTGGCACTTTGACTATGCTATTTATTACCCTTTACTTAGGTAACCCGAATAAGATTATTGTTTATACAACTACACTCCCTGGACATTTTGTTAGCCATCTACTTTTTGTGCGGCGCTTGCTTAATCCGTCAGGTTTTTCAACTCCTTTTTTCCGCTTAGGGCTTGCAATTTGCTATAGCGTATACTGCTTGGCTATGTTAGTAATTTATACTATAGGAACACCCCTCGGCTGGTATTACTGACAAGGCACGAATGGCATTACCATTCCAAAGTAGGTGACGAGCGCTACATCGCCGCCTGCAAGTCGCGCCACGCCTCATCCTCCTCCGGCCCCAGCCAGTCCTCGGCTAGTACCGCCTCGCTCGCTAGGGCGTACAGCAGGCCCGCGCTCCCATCCGGCGGCTCAATGACCGCCTGCCGCGCAGCCGCCCGGATCAACGCGCCCACATACTGGCTGTGCAGTTCCTCGCGCGGCACCAACTGCGCCAGCAATTCGGCCGTCTCCGGTTCCAGATAGAGAATTTCCCGCTCGGTTATAGCCATCGTGCAATCCTCCCCTCCTGATTGTACGCCCTCGCCCCGCCCAAGAGCAAGTATAACCGCCGACTCTTGCTCCGCCCCAAAACTCCGTCTTCCGCCCGACCCTCGATACATCGTTTGACGGGTAGATTTTTCTTAGCAAATGCGCTATTATTAAGGACAGAAACAGGCACTGCTGCCCCACACCAGCGCCGCAAGTGTCCTGTCCCGGCAACGCATGGTGCGCCATTGCCTCTGGTTGAACCCGGTACAGCGCACAGCCGTGCGCGCCTACACCCAACCCGTTCCTGGCAAGGCACCACGCCTACTCCACTCCAGCCCGCGCAGGCGGGCTTCGTAGCGGTAGCCGCGACCTCGGTCGCCCCGTCTCCGGCTCGCCCCACCCCATCACCCGTCCGCATTCCGCATTCCGACGGGTGCGCGGCATCTTTTTGCATGGGCTTAGCTCGACTTTGTACATTTATAGAATCAGACTGAGCGACCAGGTGGCCCGCAATCAGGAGAAAATAGGCGGCTGGTGCGGGCGCTAGGCGTGGTATTGTGGCAGCTTGGGGTTACAGTTCTTGTGCCTAAACATTATTGTACATCCCCGATTCCGGGGTCTGTACAATAATCCCAGCCGCCTCGTTGCTTCAGCGGTAGCTAGGCACGAGTCTCGTGGTTTGGGTGGCTTCACCGATTCTATAAATGTACAAAG
>JALYUO010000685.1 GCA_030853735.1 Chloroflexota bacterium | reverse complement strand
GCCGGCCACCGTGCTAACCTGCAGATCGCGGTAGGGCCAGCCTCGCCGGGTGGAACCGCCTCCTACAGTCCGCGTGCCCCACTGAAGCGTTACCCAAGACAGACAACATGACAGATCCCCGCCTTTCTGCTATTATCATCCTCTACACGCCCCCGCCTGCGTAACGCCCTGCGTGATCCTTCGCGCACCTGCGCGGTCCTTCGCGGATCAAAAACAACGGGCAAGGACTGTAATACTCCGTAGGGAGCAGCGTATTAGCTGGTAGAGGATGCTGATGCTGGATAGGACGATCACCGCCCTGGCGGACGAAGCGGCCTGGGTTGCGCGGGCACAGGCCGATCCGGCGGCGTTCGGGCCGATCTATGACCACTACTTTCCGCGCATCTATTCCTACATCCGCTACCGGGTAGCCGACGCGACGCTGGCCGACGACCTGACAGCGACCGTGTTCCTGCGGGCGCTGGCCGCGTTGGGCCGCTACGAGGCAGCGGCGGCTCCGTTTGCGGCGTGGCTATTCACCATCGCCCGCAACGCGGTGAGCGATCACTTGCGGGCCGAGCGGCGGCATCGCTGGCTCTCGCTCGATGTCGTGCGTGAGTGGATCAGCCCGGAGCCGCCGCCGGATGCGACCCTGCTGGCCGGGGAAGAGCGCGACCGGCTGCTGGCGGCGCTGGCGCGGCTGCCCGCCCGCGAACGCGACCTGATCGGCCTCAAGTTCGCAGCGGGGCTGACCAACCGCCGTATTGCCGAGCTGACCGGGCTAACCGAAAGCAACGTCGGCGTGATCTTATATCGTACCGTCCGCCGTTTACGGACGGATCTGGACCCGCAGGAGCCTGCTCATGACTGATCCCGAATGGGACGACCCGGCGACACACGATCTAGCCCGCCGCTTGGCCGCCACTGATTTTAGCGCCGACAGCCGTATCCGCCTCACACTGCGGGCACGCCTGCTGGCCGGCAACACGTTGCCCCGGCCGGTGGCAGCGCCAATGGGCCGCCGTCTAGCGCCCGCCGCGTGGTTGGCGCTGGCATTGGTCGGCCTGCTGACGCTGGCGATGGCAAGCGGCTGGGCCGGCCACGTCGCCGCCGACGTGCAAGCCGCCACACCGACCCATCTGGCGACCGCCCTGGCGACCAGCAGCCGCAGCGGACCGACCGCCGCCGCGCGCACCGCCACCGGCGTGCCCACGCCCGCCCCCACCGGCATCATCGTCGCCACGCAAGCCGGCACCATGCCTTTCGCCGTCACGGTCGTCAGCACGCTCGGCGTGGTGCCGGTAGACGGCGTGACTCCGGCCGGCCGGTGAAGTGTTTAGTGTTTAGTGTTTAGTGTTTAGTGTTTAGTTAAGGTTGATGAGGTGAGTGCCCTGGACTGTGGGAGCGGCCGCTGCGCTATAATAGGATCGTCATAACCTGATCGATCCTCGTCGGCCCCGACATAGTCCGAACTCAACACTCAACACTTCGTCCCCGCAGTCCATTTGCGGTCGGCGGGGGTATTATAGTAGAATAGAGTCGCCTGTGCGCCACGCGCCAGGGAACTCTAGCCATAGTCTAGGTGTTATCAGTCTGAAACCCGCTGCAACCCGACCCGCTGGGCCACGCCGCCGGCAACACGGGCGGCTACTGAATAAAGGATCCCTATGAAGACACAAAGCCGGACTGCTCCCAGTCCCCGCCCCAGCCGCACCGCCGACGATCTGCCGGACGCGGTAGAGATCGTGGAGGAACCGCTGATCACGGTCCGTCCGAGCGGGAGCGCCATGAGCGAGACGCGCGTGCTGGAATCCAGGCCCGTTCGCACAGCTGCACCGACCGTTATTGGGCAGCAGAGCGCCGTCGCCGCGCCCACCGACTCGTGGCTGACGCTGGAAAACGGGCTATATCTGCTCTTTTTCGTGCTGGCTCTGGTATCGCGCTTCTGGGATCTCGGCTTCAAGGGCTTGCACCACGACGAAAGCCTGCACGCCGTCTTCTCCTGGAAGTATTACACCAACCTGGGCTACGTCCACTCGCCGATGATGCACGGGCCGGAACAGTTCCACTTTATTGACCTGTTCTACCTGCTGTTCGGCGCAACTGATGCCACGGCGCGTTACGCCTCAGCCACTTGCGGTGTAATCCTCGCCATGAGTCCGTGGTTCCTGCGCCGCCAATTGGGTCGCTGGCCCGCGCTGATCGCCACCTTCCTCATCCTGATCTCGCCCTCGCTGCTCTACCATGCCCGCTTCGCCCGCGAAGACAGCATCTACGCCGCGATGGAAATGCTGTTTGTGCTGGGCCTGTGGCGCTTTGTAGACGAGCGCAAACCGCGCGACTTCTATATCATGTGCGCCGGCTACGCGCTGATGTTCACCATCAAAGAAAGCGCCTACCTGACCACCGCCGTCATCGGCGGGCTGTTGGTCGCGCTCTTTGCTTGGCAAACCGGGCGGGCGCTATTCACCACCTTTGTCGGCTACCTCGTCCTCCTGGGCGGCGCGGCGCTAACCGTGCTGAAGCTGGTGAAAACAGCGCCGCTGCCCAGCATTCCGGCGCAAGACCCCACGCCCGATAACATCCGCCAATTCGTGACCGACCTGCTCGGCCACCCGCTCATCTGGGCTGTCGGCGCGGTCACTATCCTGTGGCTGGCGGTCTGGGGCTACCTGCTCTGGGATCAAAGCCGCCGCGTGCGTAGCGCAGCCGCAGCGATGACTCCTGCCGCCGGCCCCGCCCTAGCCCTCACCGACAGCACGAACGGGCACACCGTTGCGGCAGTGCCTAGCCCGGCGTTGGATCTGAGCGCAGGCGAACCCACCCATGTGTTGACCGACACCATGCTGGAGCATGACCTTGCGGCAGAACCGCTGATCATCGCCCCGACGGTCGCGGCGACGACCGTGGACGACAGCGCCGCCGCCGGCAATGGCTACGATGATGTGCCGTGGGCGGGCAATGAAGCCCTAGTCAGTGCCGGTAACGGCTATGCCCAGGCGAACGGTCACGACCTCGCGGAAATCACCGACCAAATCGCCGCCACGACAGTGAGCGACGACATCGAGCCGGCAGAGGTGGAGATCGAAGGCGAACCCAGCGACGGCGAACTCGAAGGCGAACCCATCGTCATCCCGCCCCGCGCCCGCCGGGCCAAGCCGGTCAAGCCGGCTACCGTCCGCGCGGTGGACGACACGCCCGGCCTGCTGGAACGCTACCAGCCCGGTTCGCTGCCCTACGCGGTCGGCTACTTGCTGCGCCACCCCACCGTGCTGATCACCGGCTTCGCGCTGGCGACGCTGCTCTATGTGGCGCTCTACACCAGCCTGTTCAGCAACATCAACGGCATCGGCACGGGCCTGTTCGGGTCCATCGGCTACTGGCTGGCCCAACAAGATGTGCGGCGCGGCGATCAGCCCTGGTTCTATTACTTTGTGCTGATCCCCATCTATGAGCCGCTGATCATCCTCTTCGGCTTTACCGGCATCCTCTACTTCCTCGGCAAGGGCATCGGTGCCTGGCGCGCCCGCCGCGCCGTCCCGCGCGAACGGGGCCCGGTGGTGCCGGGCGCGACGGCGGGCTTCAACGTCGGCAAACCGGTCGAGTTCGCCGAAATGCGCCCCTTCCTGGTGCTGTTTCTCACTGTCTGGTTTGCCGGTGCGCTGGCCCTCTATAGCTGGGCCGGTGAAAAGATGCCCTGGCTGACCACACACATCGTCCACCCGTTGGCCTTCCTAGCTGCGCTGGCGCTGGGCCAACTGATCAAAAGCATGATCCGCCACCGCCGCGCCCGCGCCGCCGAATATGTCGAGCCGATGGACGAGGTCGTGGCCGCACCCACGCTGGGTCGCAAAGGCGCAGTGCCCACGCGCACGCTTCGTCCCGTCACTCTATCGCCCTGGCAGCGCCTCACCAACCCGCTATCGTGGGTGCCGTTCTTCGCCTTCCTGAGCCTCTTCCTGGTGGTCAGCGTCTTCTGGGCGATGAGCATCACCCACCGCGTCGCCAACGACAACTACACCGATTGGTGGCAGTTGGCGATTTTCCCGGCGCTGTTGCTGTTGCTGATCGGTGCGTTCTGGAGCCTTGTCGGTGGCAGCCGCGTGCTGCGCTACACACTAACCGGGCTGCTGTTCCTGCTCGCCACCTACGGGCTACGCTCGGCCATCCAGTTGGCCTACTTTAACCCGATGGATGCGCGCGAAATGATCGTCTATGTGCAGACCGCGCCCGATGCGACCCGCGCCGCCGACACGATTGACCGCCTCTCGGTGGACCAGACCGGCGCACGCGATCTCAAAGTAATGTACGACAGCCAGACCTCGTGGCCGTGGGAATGGTATTTGCGCGACTACAAAAACAAGAATTTCGTCCCCGGCGGCCCCTCGGCGGCCCCCGATACCGGCGTGCAGGTGATGGTCGTGGACTCGGCTTGGTACGACAAAGCTAAGTCGGGCCAAGCGCCGCAACTCGATAACTATGTCGGCACCAAATACGCCATGCGCTGGTGGTTCCCCGAAGACACCTACCGTGTCTTGATCCCCAACACCTGGGATAAGGTGGACCCGGCCAAACCGACCAAAGAAGACGGCTCACCCAACTACGCGCTCGACGACAAGGGCAAGCAGATCAAGGAGCCGGTCGGCCAGATCAAGGGCGCGCTAGACACCATCCTCTACACACTACGCACGCCCAGCGAACAGGGCAAGCTGTGGAAATACCTGATCTACCGCCAGCCTTATGCCTCGCTCGGCTCAACCGATATGGCCGTCTTTGTTCGCAAAGACCTCGTGGATCGCTACAACTACTTGGCAAGTCTCAACCTGCCGAACTATGACGCGGAGATGTCGCATTAAGCTGAAGCAGCTTGCTTATATAGGATTTTCGCTTGATATGCCTCGAGAAGGCATGAACGAGACTGCAATTGAGCATCCGAAGCGAAAGTCCTATTATATCTAAGGAGACGTTTGTTGGAAGCTACTGTTACTCGCCGCGCCACACCTCGCCAGTCGGTGCTGGATCGCTCGCTCGACCTGTCGCGGGTGGATTGGAGCGTGGTCTACTTCGGCGTGCTGATGCTGATCGTCCTCGGCACCCGCTTCTGGGATCTGGGCACGCGGGCGATGCACCACGACGAGTCGATCCACGCCTATTACTCCTACCAGTTCTTCAACGGCAACCCGTGGAAGTACGACCCGGCCTATCACGGCCCGTTCCTCTACAACATGGTGGCGCTGGGCTTCTTCCTGTTCGGAGCCACCGATGCCAGCACACGCATTATGCCGGCCCTGTTCGGCACGCTGCTGATCGGGATGTGCTGGTTCCTGCGCCCCTATATCGGGCGCTTGGGCGCGCTGGCGGCGGCGACGCTGCTGGCCTTCTCGCCCAGCATCATGTACTACTCGCGCTCCTTGCGCCATGATATGTTCGCCACCGTCGGCACGATGATGATCTTCCTGGGCCTGCTGGGCTTCCTGCGGACCCATCAGGGCCGCTTCATCTATCTGGCGGCGGTTGGCCTGGGTATTGGCGTGACCAGCCATGAACTGACCTATATCAACGTCGGCATCTTCGGCATCTTCCTGATCCTGGCCTGGATCGTCTTGCGCTTTATCGGCGCGCCCGGCGACGTGGATCGGCGCATGGATGTCGAGCCGGTGGGCAGCGCAGTGGCAGCCTTGCCGGCCGTGCGCTGGGCCGTGTTGGGCGGCTTCGCGGTCTTCGCCGCCATCTATGTACTCTTCTACAGCAACCTGATGACCGACCCCGCCGGGCTGGGCGGCTTGGTCCAGGGTATCCAATATTGGCTGGGCCAGCATGGCGTAGCGCGCGGCAATCAACCGATCTGGTATTACGCGCTGCTGATGGCCCCGGTCTATGAGCCGCTGGCGCTGTTCGGCGGCATCGCCTTCCTGATCATCTTGGCCGTGCGGAGCCTGCGCGGCGCGGGCAGCCTGCCGACCGATCTGCCGCTCGATGCCTACCCAGAGCGCAACGTAGACAAGCGCCCCGCGGCCAATCGGCGCGGCAGTATGCGCGGCATGGCGGCGCTGGCAAGCGGCACCGATGAGTTTGGTCTGGGCCTGCCCTCGGCGGCGGTCATGGCCGGCTTCACCGTAGCGTTCTTGGCCTTCTGGGGCTTCGGCGCGCTGGTCGCCTACTCGATTGCCGGCGAGAAAATGCCCTGGTTGTTGATGCAGATCGCCCTGCCGTTTGCGCTGCTCACCGGCGCGGGCATCGGGCGGCTACTGGGCCGTATTGACTGGGGTGTGGCCTTCCGCGAAGGCGGCCTGCTCATGGGCCTGCTGATCCTGTTGGGGCTGTTCGCGCTCCAGGCGTTCCTGGCGGCGGCGGCAGGCATCAGCAGCGATACGAGCGGGCAGGCGACGATCAAAGCGGTGATCCTCGCCTCCTTTATCGTGCTGATGATCGGCGGCATCACCTGGACGGCGCGGCAGATGGGCGGGCGCATCTCCTGGCGCGTGGCCGCGCTGTCGCTGCTCGTCGCGCTATTCGCCTACGAAGTGCGTAGCTCGATCATGGCCTCGTTCCGCAACGGCGACGTACCGCGCGAGGCGTTGGTCTACACGCAGTCCGCGCCCGATGTGCCCGAAGTGGCGCAGCGCGTGGAGCGCCTGGGCCGCGACCTGACTGCCTTCACCAATCGCAACGCCAGCGACCCCACCGGCGGGCACGGCATGGACATCGCCATTGACACCGATATGGAGTGGCCTTTCGAGTGGTATTGGCGCGACCAGAAAAAGCTGACCCCGTTCACCAAAGATAATCTGGGCACCATCGCCCCCTCGGCTCCGATCATCGTTGCCAGCCAAGAGACGAAGGACAAGCCCGCTTTCCAAACGCTCGTGCAGGGCAAATATCGCGAGGAGCGCTATAAGCTGCGCTGGTGGTTCCCGGAAGACGATTACAAAAACGTGAACTATCCGGCCACGGTGGTCAGAGATCTGTTTAATTTGAGCAACTGGAGTCCGGCCAGCCGCGCGGGCAAGTATCTGCTCTACCGCGATCCCGGTGCGCCGCTGGGTTCGACCGACTTCTATCTCTACACCCGCAACGACTTGGTGACGCAAACCGGCACTCCCGCCGGCGGCACAGCGGCAACCGGCACCGGCGGCAGCACGGCCAATCCGGGCGTGACCTACGGGATGTTTGAGTTGCCGCCACAAGGCAACGGCAACGGCCAGATGAACCAGCCCCGCGGCATCGCGACCGCGCCCGACGGCAGCTTCTATGTGGTGGACACGACCAATATGCGCGTCCAGCACTTCGACAAAGACGGCAAGTTTATCAAAGTCTTCGGCAGCGAGGGTGCGGGCGACGGCCAATTCCAGGGCTTAAGCATCAACGGGCGCGTGCCCGGCACCGGCCCGGCCGGCATCGCAGTAGACAAAAGCGGCAACGTCTATGTGGCCGACACATGGAACCATCGCGTGCAAAAGTTCGATAAAGACGGCACGTTCCTCAAAACCTGGGGATCGTTCCTGGACCTGAACCCGCCGGCCACGGGGGCCGCGCCCGCCGTGCCTAGCGATGCGAATACGCGCTTCTATGGGCCGCGTGGCATCGCCATCGGCAGTAACGGCGACGTGTATGTAACCGACACCGGCAACAAGCGCGTGCTGGTGTTTGATGCCGACGGCAAGCCGTTGCGCCAAATCGCACAGGGCGCGGGCGCACAGGCCGGCGCGTCGAACGGGCCGAGCCAACTGAACGAGCCGATGGGCATTGGTCTGGACAGCCAGGATAATGTCTACGTGGCCGATGTGTTCAACACCCGCATCAACGTGTTCAGCAAAGACGGCGCGCCGCTGCGCCGCTGGCCCCTACCCGCCGGCAGTTGGGACCGCAATGCGGCCTTCGAAGAGCCGTACTTGGCGCTGGATGGGCAAGGCAATGTCTACGCAACCGATCCCGCCCGCCAATTGGTGATCAAGTTCGACTCAAACGGCACCCTGCTGGGCACCAAGAACGCCGCCGGCAATGTCACCCTCGTGCGGCCCACCGGCCTGACCGTCTCCCCCACCGGCGACGTGATCGTGGTAGACACGGAGAAGAACGGCGTGATCAAGCTAGGCCCGATCCCGTAGGCAGCAGGCAGCAGCGATCAGGTATCAGGGGGCGAACACCCGATACCTGATCGCTAAAACGGATCAGCTCTCTACCAGGGCTGATCCGTTTTTGTTGGGCTGTAATATTTGGCGGGCGTTATACGTCGTAATAGGTGAGAGACATGAGACGGACAAAAATGGCATGAGAACTCCTTCCTGAAGAGCAGAACCCCGCGTCTGGGCCGGCGCGGGGTTCTGTTTATTGCGGATTGCGGATTGTGGATTGCGGATTGCGGATTAACGATGGTTGTAGCCGCGCTGCTTGCCGCGCCAGGGCAACTATAGCCGCGCTGCTTGCCGCGCCCGTGGGCGAGATACATACCATTGTAGGGGCGCTGCTTGCTGCGCCAGACACCACTGTAGCGGCGCTGCTTGCCGCGCCCGTGGGTAATGTAGCGGCGCTGCTTGCCGCGCCCGTGGGGTAATGTAGCCGCGCTGCTTGCTGCGCCAGAGCAACTGTAGCCGCGCTGCTTGCCGCGCTAGGGCAACTGTAGCGGCGCTGCTTGCCGCGCCAGGGCCGGATAGCTTAAATGCGCCCCATCTCCGTCTCTATTCCGCATTCCGCATTCCGCATTCCGCAATCAACGGGTGGCGTGGGCACGACGCACGGCAGTGGTGTGGGCGGCGGTTTCGGTTGCGTCATCGAGCGCGGCCAGCGCCACATCACCGTGGCGGCGGCGCAACGCCTGGGCCAGCAAGTAGTCGGTGAAGCGCGGGTTCTTGGGCAGCAACGAGCCGTGGACCCAGCAGCCATAGGCCGTGCCGGCCATCGCCCCCTCCTGCCCATCGTGCCCATTGTTGCCCGCGCCGACCACGCTGCGGCCCAGCGGCCGGCAGCCGGGATTGAGGAAGGTCAGACCGCTGTGATTCTCGAAGCCGACCACCTCGCCCGCAAACTCCGTCTCCACTACCACATTGCCGATAAAGCGCGTATTGCCCGCCGTCGAATAGGCATCAAACAGACCAATCCCCGGCAGCCGCTCGCCTTCGTAGGGCTGATAATAGTGCTGCAACAGCTCAAAGCCGCCGCAAATGCTCAACATGACCGCCCCGCCCGCCACCGCCTCACGCAGCACCTCGGCTTTCGCACCTTGCAGGTCATGCGCCACATTAATCTGCTGCCGATCCTGCCCGCCGCCGAAAAAGTAGAAGTCGTCGCGCCCCGCAACTAACGGCTCGCCCAGCGTGGTCGTGTGGACGGACACCGCAATGCCGCGCCACGCCGCCCGCTGCTGCATAGCGATGATATTGCCCCGGTCGCCATAGATATTCATCAGATCGGGGTAGAGGAAGTTGATGTGCAGGTCTAGCATGAGCGGCCCCTTTTGCGTACTGCGTATCGCGTATTACGTATTGTAACAGAGCTGTTTCGCGTTTACAGCGCATCTCTTTATAGCGCAAAGCGCAGTGAATACGCAATAGGCAGGGCTTATACGTTCTCGCCTACAGATGAATAGGGGGAAGGACGGACTGTGGGAGCGGCCTCCTGGCCGCGATGAGCCTGCTTTACCCCCTATCAGGG
>JALYUO010000662.1 GCA_030853735.1 Chloroflexota bacterium | reverse complement strand
CCGCCGCCGTCGCCGCCCGCGCCCGCGCTCAGGCGCTGATGGACGCGCGCGACGATGCCGAGACGCTGCCGTTGCACCTCCTCGTGGCCGTGCTGGAAGGCATTGGCACCGACGCAGCACTGACCGCGTGGCTGACCGCCGCCGGGCCGGCCGTGGCCCCCTGGCGCGACAATGCTGTAGAAGTGCTGGCGCAAAAGCCAATCCATGTCGGTGGCGACGATTTCGCCGAACTCGATTTCCCCTTCTTCCACGACGGGCACGACCATGACGACAGCGAGGAGCGGCGCGGGGGCGCGTTGCGGGGGCGCGGCACGCCCAACCTGGACCGCTATGGCCGCGACCTAACCGCGCTGGCCCGCCAGGGCACTCTGCCGCCGCTGATCGGGCGCGAAGGCGAAATGCGTGCGCTGATCGAAGTGCTGTGCAAGATGACCAAAAACAACCCGGCCCTGCTCGGTGAGCCGGGGGTGGGCAAGACGGCGCTGGTTGAGGGGCTGGCCCAGCAGATCGCCGCCGACAAGGTGCCCTTCCACCTGCGCGGACGGCGGCTGGTCGCGCTCGATCTCAACGCCATGATCGCCGGCACGCGCTATCGGGGCGATTTTGAGGAGCGGCTGAAAGCGGTGCTGGAAGAGACCGAAAAATCGCATACTGTGCTGTTCCTCGACGAAATGCACACGATGATTGGCGCGGGCGATGTGGAGGGCGGTAGCGGCGACATGGCGAATGTCCTCAAGCCCTACCTGACGCATGGCGACATCAGCGTGATCGGCGCGACGACGACGGCCGAGTACCGCAAGTATATTGAGCGCGATGGGGCGTTGGAGCGGCGTTTCCAGCCGTTGTTGGTGAAAGAGCCGACGGCGGAGGAGACATTGCGGATTTTGCAGCACCTGCGCCCGCGCTTCGAGAAGCACTACCGGGCGACCATCTCTGACCCGGTGTTGCAGCGCGTGGTGGACCTGGGCCGCCAGCATCTGCGCCACCGCCATTTCCCCGACAAGGCGATTGATGTGCTGCAAACGGCCTGTGCGCGGGCGCTGATCGAAAGCCTGCCCGACTCTGCGCCGCCTGCCGATGCCGCCGCCGAGGGAGGCGCGCCACCGCTGGTGGTGTCGGCGGCTCATGTGCTGGCGGTGATGGCCGAACTGACCGGCATCCCCGCCGATCATTTCGCCGGCAGCCCCACGCTGGCCGCGCACTACTTGGCGATGGAGCGCATCCTGGGTGAGAGCGTGTTCGGCCAGCCCGCCGCCATCGCGGCCGTGTCTGACGCGGTGCGCCTCGCCAAGCGCGGCATGAACATCAACCCACAGCGGCCCGACGGCGTGTTCCTGTTTCTGGGGCCGACCGGCGTGGGCAAGACCGAACTGGGCCGCGCGCTGGGCCGCTTCCTGTTCGGCACTGAGGATCATGTGATCCGCCTGGATATGACCGAGTTCAGCGAGGCGCATACGGTGGCCCGGCTGATCGGATCGCCACCGGGCTATGTCGGCTACGACGAAGGCGGCCAGTTCACCGAAAAGGTCCGCACCACGCCGTTCAGCCTGATCGTGCTGGATGAATTGGAGAAAGCGCACCCGGCGGTGGTCAGCCTGTTCCTCCAGGTGTTTGACGAGGGCCGGCTGACCGATGCCCACGGGCGCACGGTTTACTTCAGCGATGCGACGTTTGTGTTGACCTCGAATGCCGGGGCCGAGCGGTTCGCCGGGGCGGCGCTGGGCTTCAACAACCGGAGTGGCGAACCGAGCGCCGCCGACCTGAACCGCCTAGCTTCGGCCACTAGCGCGTTGGCCGAGGCGCGCAAGCACTTTTCCGCCGAACTGCTGGGCCGTATGGACGCAGTGATGCTGTTCCGGCCCCTCAGCCGCGAGGCGGCGCGCCAGATCGTGGCGACCAAGCTGGCGACTACGCTGGCCCGCATCTTCGCGCCCGCCGCCGACCCGCCTGATCCCGACGCGCCGCCGGCGGTGGCTGCAACCTACGACCCGGCGGTACTAGACTATCTGGTGGAAAAAGGTTTCAGCGCCGAATGGGGTGCCCGCCACATTGAGCGCGCCCTGGAAACCGAACTGCTGGCCCCGTTAGCCCGGCGCACGTTTGCCGCCGATTGGCCGAGCGTGCGGGCCGTTCACATTGCGCGCCAGGGATCCGGCCTCGTCTTCGAGACCCTGCCCGTCGCGCCCACCCCTGCGGAGGATACTGATGCCCACGACTCCTGAGCAGATTGACGAATATTTCGCCAAACTCGACTGGCCCTACAGCAAGCGCGAACCGACACTCTGGGATAGCGGCTATGTCGGTGATTCGTACCGGGTGCGCTTTATCGTGCGCCTGACCGACCGTTGGCTCTATGTGAACGCGCTGCTGCCGGTGAAAGTGCAAGCCGCCTGCCGCCCCAACCTGTTCGAGCATCTGCTGCGCCTCAACTACACGCTCAATGGGGTGAAACTCTACCTCGACGGTGACGACGATGTGACTCTGAGCATGGAGATCCAGATCGCCGACCTGACGCTGGACCAGTTCGAGACAGCCCTCTATGCCGTCTGCTCCAACGCCGACCGCCACTTCGTCGAACTGATCCGCCTCGCCACTGACCCCAGCGCCGTCTCCTCGCAACGGCCCGGCGGCGACGTAACCCCTGCGCCCGCCGGCAGTACCCCCACCCCGCCCGACTCCGGCGGCGTGGATTGGAGCGGGGAAGATAGCGGCGATGCAACCAGCGTATAATAGAGGGTAAAGATGGCGCGAACCACTAAGCAAACGAATGGGTTCACGCCAGGGACGGCGGTCCAAAGTAGCTTTGATCCGCTGTTCCACCAACCCGTCACACCTGAGCCGCAAGTGCCGGCAGTACGCAGTGCTGTATCCAGCGTGCCGGTGATCTACGAAGCACGCAAACACGCCGCTGTACGAACCGACGAGTATCTGTATAATCAACTCATTCCCTATATCGGCAACAAGCGCAAGCTCTTGGGGCTGATCGCCGCCGCAATAGACCGCACCAGCAGCAGGGGCGGCATTTTTGTGGATTTTTTTGCCGGCAGTAGCGTCGTAGCCCGGCTGGCTAAGACGCTGGGCTTTCGTGTGCTGGCAAACGATTGGGAGCCATACGCGCAAGTTATTAGCCAGTGTTGTATTGAGTGCAACACTGTGCCCGATTTCGCCCAGCTAGGCGGGCCGGCGCGTGCATTCATGACCCTCAATCATGTAGCACCTATCGAAGGCTATGTCGCCACGCATCTTTGCCCCAAAGACGATGATCATCCCGATCACGACTTGGAGCGGATGTTTTTTACCCATGCCAACGGCAGCAAAATTGATGCGTTGCGCGAACAGATAGCAGTTTGGCGCGCGGAGGGGCAGCTGACTGCGGTGGAACAGGCGGTCTTACTGGCGGCAATGATGTATGCGGTCAGTTATGTCAGCAACACGAGTGGGGTATTCAAGGGCTTTCATCGGGGCTGGGGCGGCAACACACAAACCGCACTCTATCGGATATTGAGTAACATTGAGTTACGGCTGCCGGTATTCTATGACAATCAGCAATGTAATGAGAGCTACCGCATGGATGCCCAAATGTTAGCCGCAAAACTACGTAAGACCGACACGCCGGTAGACATTGCCTACCTCGACCCTCCTTACAATCAACATCCCTATGGCAGCAACTATCACGTTCTAAACACGGTTGCGCTCTGGGACAAGCCGGAACTCAGTCCGTTCATCTCCGGTCGAGATAAAGCGGCTATCCGGCTTGATTGGCGCACCGAACGACGGTCGGCCTACAATCATCAGGGCGAAGCGCTACCGGCGTATGACTCACTGCTGCGGACGATCCAGGCACGCTATATTTTGACGAGCTATAGCACGGACGGCAATATACCGTTGCAGGAGATGATACGCTGCGCGGCCCAACGGGGGGCGGTCAGTTGCGTCAAGAACGCTTATAAACGCTACCGGGTAAGTTCACAGCGAATGTCGCTCAAGCCGATGAACGTGGAGTTTGTCCTAATTATTGATACCAGCGCACGATCCACAATAACCGATGCAGATCGGCTTTATCACGAGATCCTACATTTGGAAGAGAATGCCCTAGCCACCCACCGCGAGAATCAGACCGACAGCACGGACCCGATGTTTGGCGATGTTTAGCCCAGCGGGCGAAATACCGTGTCAGGGTATTTGGCACGGTAGTAATTGATGCTGTGGCGCATAATGGGCAGCATCAAGGCAGCCATTTCGGTAACAGTCCAACTCGCTTCGCGGAAATAGAAGCATCCACGCTGGAACTCCCCATGCGGTCCAGTCCGATCTACCGCAAACGTGTTCAGCGGCCCGAACTGATTGATCGTTTTAACCCGATCCACAATAGGGGAATGCTCCGCGAAGTCATCGCCCGATCCAAAGCAGACGAACGGGAAAATCGCTTCCGGCAGCAGCCACGTTCGGAACCCAATCACGTTTTTGCCGAGGCGCTCAATCGCATTGCCTCTCGCCTGCTTCGGCTTCCCTTCCGCTAAACGCTGAGTGTTAGTTCCTTGACTCTTAACTTCCACAATAAGTATTGGGTAGAGGTGATTATCTGCGTCCACAAGGCTTAGTATGCCGCCATCTGGAAGCATAGATGTAGAATCAAGCACTGTGTTAGGATCAAAGTCACTGTAGCCTTTTCGTTGTAAATCCTCGATGATATATCGAAGACGTATCTCTCTACGCCAATCCAGGTGAAGTTTGTACTCCTCTGCAACAATAGGTAATATAGATTTGCGCGCCTCTGTCACGTCACGCTCTTGCTTAGAAGAAGTTGGGTTAACAACCGTGCCTAAACGAAGCTGCCGCAACTGATCGCGTTTTGCCATGCTTGTTACTCTCCTGCCAAGTCTAGGAACAACTCGCTGATGGAAATACCAAAAGCCGTTGCAATCCGCAGCAGATTGACTGCCGAAATATTACGCTCACCGCGTTCTACGCCGCCGATGTAGGTGCGGTGGAGACCACATTGATGGGCCAGTTCTTCTTGCGACCAGTCTTTGGCGCGGCGGAGTTGCCGAACACGCAAGCCGAGATTTATCAGGAAGCGGTCTTCCTCATGCTCAGGGATCATACAAAACATCATGGAGCAAAGCCTTTGTGCCGTCTACACCTTATAAGTAGCAATGCGATCAAGCAACCGCCGCCCGGCCCGTTCGTCCTATCTATAACCAACCGGCACGGGCCGGGCCAGTGGCGTGACCGTGACAAAACGCTAGGAGGTGGACCGATGAGTAGAACTGCTTGGATCGGAACCGCAGTATGTGGGGGCATCGTGGGCTTGGCCGGGCTGATCGCCGCCGGGATTCCGGCGAGCCAGGCCGCGCCCAACGGCGCGCCGTGCCCACCGGCTTGGCATTTGGTGGCGGGGCCGGATACGCAGATCGAAGGCCCGGCTAACCTGAATGCGGTGGCGGCGAGCGGCCCGAACGATGTGTGGGCGGTCGGCGAGCGTCGCAATTTCAGTCAGGGTGGTGGCTTGGCGGAACACTGGGACGGTGCGCGCTGGACCCTGACCGCCGGCTTGGGTGACACCGTCCCGCGCGCCGTCGCGGTGCCGGCCCCCGGCGATGCCTGGGCGGTGGGCTTTGACATCAAGCGGTGGGACGGCAGCCGCTGGAATGTCGTGCCGTTGCAGTTAGATCTGGAGCCGCAGCCGGCGGGGAGCACCGTCAATTATCTGCTCTACGGGGTGGCCGGGACAGCGCGCGATGATGTGTGGGCGGTCGGCGTGATCCAGCGCAGCCGGTTCCCGTCGGGTGGCACGCCGCCGCAGGAGGAAGCCCTGACCATCCACTGGGACGGCAGCCGCTGGAGCCGGGTGGCGGTGGGTGACGCGAGTAGGCCGCAGATCAGCTTGCAGGCACTGACGATGATTAACCATAACGATGTGTGGGCGGCGGGCTATCGCCTGGATACGGACGCAGGCCAGGTGCCGATCACCCTGCATTGGGACGGCACCCGCTGGACCATCATCACGCTGGCCGGCACCGGCGATCCGCCCAGCATCCAGGCGCTGGCCGCCGCCGGCCCGCAGGATGTCTGGCTGGTGGGCAGCCAAACGCATTATGTCCCGCTGCCGCCGGGCACGCCGCCGCCCTATAGCCAACCCCAGGAGCAACCGCTGATCGAACACTGGGACGGCAGCCGCTGGAGCATCGTCCCCGGCACCGGATTAGGCGGCGTGGCCGGCGCATTACGCGCTGTCAGCGCGCGCAGCAGCACCGATGCCTGGGCAGTCGGCTATCAGGGACCGGAGTTCCGCACCCTGACGCTGCATTGGGACGGAGTCCACTGGACCCGCTTGGACAGCCCAAATCTGACTCCGAACTATGATCTGCTCAACGGTGTGGTGGCAAGTGGTCCGAATGAGGTGTGGGCGGTCGGCAACAGCAACGGCTCGAACGGCACGTTGCGCGCTTGGTACTCGCCCGAATGCGGGCTGCCGACCCCCAATCCCAGTGTTGTGCCGGTTATCTACCCCACGCAGTCGGTGCTGGGCACGCCGCCCCCGCCGTCCGACGTGGTGCCGCTGCTGACCCCGCCGCCGGGCGGCAATCCCATCGGGCGCGTGGCTGATCCGCATGACCCGCAGGGGGTCTACTTTCCGGTGGTGGGGCACGGCATCACGGCGCAGTTTTACGCTTACTGGCGTGACCACGGTGGCTTGGCGCAGTTTGGCTACCCGCTGACCGAGGAGTTTCTGGAGACGAACCCCAGCGATGGGCGGTCATATCGGGTACAGTATTTCGAGCGCAACCGCTTCGAGTGGCACCCGGAGAACGCGGCCCCCTACAACGTCCTGCTGGGGCTGCTAGGCAGCGACAGCGCCGCCGGGCGCATGGGCGACGCGCCGTTCCGCCGGGTGGTGGCTCCGGCGGTGGTGCGCTACTTCGCGCAAACCGGCCACACGCTGGGGGCGGAGTTCGCAGCCTATTGGCAGGACCACGGCGGGCTGGCGGTCTACGGCTACCCGATCAGTGAACCGTTCCGCGAAGTCAGCCCGACCGACGGCCAGCCGTATCTGGTGCAATATTTCCAGCGCAACCGGCTGGAATATCACCCCGAACTGCCCGCCACCTATCGCGTCAGCCTCGGCCTGCTGGGCGTGGACCTGCTGCGGGCGCGTGGCTGGCTCCCTTGATTGCGGATTGCGGAATGAGACGGATCTGATTACACCAAAGGCACGAAGAACGCGAAGATCAAACGGAATGATCTTCGCGTTCTTTGCGTCTTTGCGGTGAAAAGCGTTCTACGGTTTGGCCGGGCCGTCGCCCACCAGTTTGTCGAGGCGGTCTACGAGGTCGGCGAGGACGGCGAAGCCGCGTTCGACGGGTTCGGGTTGGCTCATGTCAATGCCGGCGAGTTGGAGCGCCTCAATGGGATAGACCGACGCGCCGGCGCGCAGGAACTGGAGATAGCGGTCGGCGGCAGGCCGGCCCTCTTCGACCACGCCCTTCGCCAGCGCCGCGGCGGCGGAGATGCCGGTGGCATACTGGTAGACGTAGAAGTTGGCGAACAGGTGGGTGAACTGCGCCCAGAAGATGCCCAGCCGCGCCTCGTCAATCTCCAGCGCCGGGCCGAAGGCTTCGCGCAGCAGTTCGACCATCTTGGCCGACATTACCTCGGCGCTCAAGCCCTCGCCGGCCTCGATCTGCTCGTGGCAAAACAGCTCGAAGCGGGCCAGCGTCGGCATGACAAACAGGTAGCGGTGGAAGTTGCCCATCGCCTCGGCCAGCACTTCCAACTGGAAGGTGGGGTCGGTCTCGGTCGCCAGCAGGTGGCTGCGGACCAGCGCCTGGTTGAAGTTGGAGGCGGTTTCGGCCACGAACATCGAATAGTTGCTGTAGATCGGCGGCTGGTGCTGCCAAGTGAAATGGGAGTGCAGCGAGTGGCCTAGTTCGTGGGCCAGGGTGCTGACGGTGCCCAGCGTGTTGTCATAGTTCATCATAATGAACGGGTGCGTGCCGGGTACGCCGCTGGAGAACGCGCCGCTGCCTTTGCCCTGGTTGGGCAGCGGGTCTACCCAGCGTTCCGCGTCGAGGCCGCGCCGCATGGCGGTGCCGTACTCCTCGCCCAGCGGGGCCATACCGGCGGCGATCATGTCTATGCCCGTCGCATAGGGAATGTCGCGCTCCTTGCTGGTCAGCGGCGCGTACACGTCATAGCCGTGCAGGCGGTCCACGCCCAACGCGCGGCGGCGGATCTCCCAGTAGCGGTGCCAGGTGGGCAGGTTGCGCTGGAAAGTGGCGATCAGGTTGTGGAACACCTCGGCGGGGATATGGTTCTGCTCCATCGCCGCCTCGAAGGCGCTGCCGTAGTTGTGGGCGCGCGCGAAAAACACATCGCTCTTGACCGCGCCGATCAGCGTGGCGGCCATCGTGTTTTTGACGGCCAGGTAGCCGTCGGCATAGCCTTCCCAGGCTTCCTGGCGCACGCGGCGGTCGGTGCTGCCGATATACTTCCAGGCGTTGCCCTGGGCCAGCGGCACGTCGTTGCCGTCTTCATCCTTGATGCTGCCGAAGGTCATGTCGGCATCTTCCAGCGCCATGTGGATGCGATAGGATGCGCCGGCCACGTCCTGAGCCTGGGCCAGCAGGTCTTCGACTTCGGCGGAGCGAATATGTTCGCGCTGGCGGTCCAGAGTGTCAAAATAATGGGCGTAGACGGCGAGGCCGGGGGTGTCCTGCACCAGGGCGGCGCGGGTCTCCGGTGCGATCGCCAAGATCTCCGGCTCGAAATAGGAAGCCGCCGCCAGCGCCCGCGCCCACAGGCTGCCCGTCTGCTCGTCGCGGGCGGTGAAGCGCGCGTCCGCCGTGTCGCCGGCCAGTTGCATTCCGGCATAGAGGCTGATGCGCGCCACGCGCAGGATCAGGTCGTCGCGCGTCTGCAATGCCTCCAGCAGCGTCGCGCCCGACTCAGCCAAGCGGCCCTGATAGCGGCCCAGCGCCGCGATCTCCGGGCTGATGCCGGTGTAGGCCGCTTCCCACGCCGCATCCGACGGGAAGACGCTCTCCAGATTCCAGGTCTGCTCCTGCGGCAGTTCCGACCGCTTGGGTAACGTTGTCGCCATTGACCGATCTCTCCTTCGTAAATCTACACCACCGGGCCAGCGTGCCGCCCGCCTGCGTTATCGTCTCTGAATTATAGTCGGGATCGGCGGCGCGGTCAACCTTGACAAACGGCGGCAATTTCCCTATAATGAGCCTACCAATACGCCGACGTAGCTCAGTTGGTAGAGCAGCTGTTTCGTAAACAGCAGGTCTGGAGTTCGAACCTCCACGTCGGCTCCACTGAGCATCTCATTAGGCTAATTGTGATATAGAGATACACCCTGGCACTTCATCATAAGCGCAGATAGTGAATCTGATTCTCCTATTGAGAGGGTGCCTTTTGAAACTTTCACTGCTTCCTAGATGCTGACTAATCGGCGGTCGAGTTATATAGCCGCCAGAGTCTTGAAACACCTTCTGATTCATCGCAGGAGTAGCTTGTGCAATTTAACCCTATCCAACAGAAGCAACTCTCTAAAGTACTACTCGCTGCCTTTCCCACAAAAAATGACCTTGCACAGATGGTCACCTATGGTCTAGGCGAGAACCTCAATACACTTGTCGGCAATGGTGATCTTACTGATGACGTTTATGATCTTATTCAATGGGCAATTGCTGAGGGATGTGAAGAAGCTCTAATTAGGGCTGCATTAGCTCAAAACCCAACCAATCCGCTACTTCGTGCTTTTGCAGATAGTGTAGGTATTGCCAGCCATTTACCGCCCCCTGAAGATAGCGGTAACGTAGGCGATAGCATCGGGAATGAACAAAATCTGAGCAACCTAAGCTCGATTATTATTACCAGGTCCAAGCAATTTAAGCTTGTTCACGCTGATTGCAGCATATATATTGATGACAAACAGGTTGGAGAGATTGAGATGGGCCAAGTAAAACAGTTTGACGTGACACCTGGATTTCATGGTGTTAGGACTTTCGCTTGACGTGCCTACGCCAGGCACGAATGAGGCTGTAATTGAGCGTCAGAAGCGAAAGTCCTAGGTGTTCGTATACTAGCGCAATTCCTTGGGCTGCAAAGACACAGCCAACCGCTTACATTTGCATTAACTCCAAGACAAACTATTCACCTGCAATGTTCTTACGATAATGTCCGAGGTGGCGTGAAAATTGAGTTGTACAACTCCTAGAAAGGTGTTTAAGTAACCCGACGCGCCGCCTGGATCGTGGCGGGGAGGCGGTCGCCGAGGTGTTGTTCGGCGTAGCGGATGAGGCGGTCGGCGGGCCAGACGTGCAGGGGCAGCAATACGCCCGGCAACGGGCACACCCGTGTCAGGTGCTGGCGCAGCGATTGTTGCGCCACGAGGCCGAGTTATTCCAGTTTGTGCGCCTGCCAGGGGGGCCGGCGGATAACAACGTGGCCGAACGGGGGATGCGCCCGTTGGTAGTGGCGCGCAAAATCAGCGAGGGACACGGAGGGACCAGGGGAGTGTGACCCATATGCAGTTAGCGAGTGTGGTGGGCACCTGGCAAGCACGGGGGCAACACCCGTTTAGCGAGCTGCTGACCTTACTAGGCCAGACCCCGGCAGGGCAACCTGCGACAACCATAGACTGAACCGTTACGCGCAAAAATGGCCCTTGCATATTGCGGGCGGCTGTGGTATAATCCGGTTGCGTGTAGCCGTAGCTCAGTGGATAGAGCGTTGGGTTGCGGACCCAAAGGCCGTAGGTTCGAGTCCTATCGGCTACACCCCCGCCGGCCTGTGGATCTGATCAGCAGGCCGGTCTTTTTTTGGAGAGGTGTCCGAGCGGTTGATGGAGCTCGTCTCGAAAACGAGTGAGGGTTAATAGCTCTCCGTGGGTTCGAATCCCACCCTCTCCGCCCTGTGGGAGCGCATCCCATACCGAATCCGATAGCCGTTGGAGAGGTCGCCTAGTCCGGCTTATGGCGCTCGCCTGGAAAGCGGGTAAGGAGCAATCCTTCGTGGGTTCGAATCCCACCCTCTCCGCCCATGCCGGCGGGCGAAGCCCTGGGGTTTCGCCTTTTTTCGTGTCTCATTGCGCCCTGGCGGTGCGCTTCTGCGCCCCAGGCCGGCCGGCAGCCCCGGCCCCAGAAGGAGCAAATGATGGATAATCCTGATGTGATAGGCGGCGATACTAGCCCGGAAGAGGCGATGCGCCAGTTGATCCAGTTGCGGATGCAGCTTGGGCAGTCGCGGTTCGACACGGTGGCGCGCCAGATGGGGATGCCCGACGAACTGTTGGCGCATATTGAGCAGACAGTGGCCCTGAGCGGCGAACCGGCGGCGACCGCGCCGGCGGCCAGCGGTCTGTTGGATGCCGGCGGGCGACCTATCGGCGGCGGCGGCGGCGGGCTGGTGGACATCAGCGGGCGGCCACTGGGCACGCCGAGCCTGGACGGCCTCAGCGCCAACGGAGCGGGAACGGGAGCCGCCGATGACGATGACGACGAGGTGGAACTGGACGAGGACGCGAGCCGCCGGATGTTCCAGGAACTGGTGGGCGTGCGAATGATCATCGGGCCGGATAACTTCACGACGCTGGCCGAGCAAATGGGGATGCCCAGCGAAGCCAGCGAGATGGTGGAGCTGGCGGCCAAGCAGGTGGAAGACGAGATCGGCACCCGCTATGAGAGCCAGGAAGAGGCGATGACGGTGCGCCTGGTGAACGCGCGCATGATGATGGGCCAGGAACGCTTCACCGATTTTGCGGGCCAAGTGGGGATGCCGGACGACGTGGTGCAGGAAGTGGAGACGATTGCCGCGCAGATCGAAGCGTCGGGCGACGGCGACGAGCTGGATGAGGACGCTGCGCTGGACGCGGACGCTGCGGACGAGGACGAGGAGCCGTCGCCGGCATAAGCACGGCGGCAGCAGCATAGGCGCGGACCGGGCGGCGGGTGGGACTTTTCTCCCCCCCGCCGCGTCTGCTTTCTGAGGGTATTCGTGCTATAATTGACCCGGCAGCCAACCGTTAAACCTTTTAGTAGGAGGAAGCGTTATGGACTGGTCGAAACCGGTGACGCTGGTGGGCACTCTGCCGGCGAATGTGTTGCTGAAGACGTTGGAGCGGGCGGCGGCGGTGCCTCCTGTCGCCGGCCGCCCCAGCGGGCGCGAACTGCTGCGCGGCGGCTGGGTGGCGCTGCACGGCATGGGCAGTGGCCTGCGGACGATGATCAGCAGCACTTGGGGCAACATTGTGCAGGCTCCGGCTACGGCAGACGCGCTGGCGGCGCTGCTGAGGCAAGCGGGGGTGGCGACAGACGCGGTAGGCGGCTATGTCACGGCCTGGCAAGCGGGTCAGGCGCTGGTGGTGGTGCCGGGCGTGCCGGCAGCGATCTGCGACGCGATGCAGGCCGCGCTGGGCAGCGGGCAGCCGGCCGGCACGGCGGTGGATGTCCATGTGCCGCGCGACCCTATTGTGCGCCCAGCCGACGACAGCCAAGACGGTATCAGCAAAGACCCCGGCGCGTTTCGCCATGTGGACTTGACCGGGCACGGTGGTGAAACGGCGGCCATGCTGCCACCGACCGGCGGGGAAGAGGGGGCAATGCGGGGCGACCCGACGGTTGCGCCGCCACCGCAGGTACAACGCTATGCCAGCGTCAGCGCGCCGGCTCGTGTCACGCCGCAAGAGCAGTTCGCCGTCACGGTGCAATTAACGCAGCAAAAGCGGGCAGACGATCCCAGCGCGCCGCTGGTGGCGGTGTCTCCTACCACCGTGGGCGGCAAGGCGACGGGGGCGGACCCGATCCAGATTCAGATCCGGGCCAACGGCTTCGACATCCAGGAGCCGACCGGCGCGACATTGGCGATTCCGGCGGAAGGTGATAGCCTGCCCGCCAATTTCCAGTTGCGGGCCAAAGCAGGCGTGAGCGGGGCGCAAGAGGTGAAGCTGCTGTTTTATCAGGGGATGGACCTGCTGGCGCGGCGCATCTTGAGCATTCAGGTGGGAGCAGCGACCCAGCCCAGCACGCCGCAGGCCGGCCTGCCGTTGGCCTTGCCGCCGCCGGGCAACGGCACCGTCGCAGATGCCGACTTGGTGCTGTATATCGAGCGCGACACAGAACACGGCGAGGAGTTGCTGTTCAGCTACCTGTGGCCGCAGCATGGCGTGACGACGATCACCGCGCTGGACCGGATGCCGCTGAACAATGTGCCAGGGTGGGCACAGCAACGGTATAGCGCCCTCAGCGAAGCGGCCAAGTTTGTCGCGCCGAGCGGGCCGAACGCGACGGCGGCGATCAAAGCCGCCGCCGCCACACTGGACCGCATGGGCATGAACCTCTATATGGCTTTGCCGACGAGAGTCAGGCAGTTTTACAAGGAGTTCGCGCCGCAGGTGCAGACCTTGCTAGTCTACAGCACCGAGCCGTGGATTCCGTGGGAGATCGTCAAGCCGTTCAACACCGGCGACGGTCTGGACCCGGCGCTGTGCGACTTTTGGTGCGCGCAGTTTGTGATGAGCCGTTGGCTGGTAGTCGAGAAACTGCGGCGCATCCCCAGCCAGGTGCGGGTGCAGGAACTGTGCGCGGTGGTGCCACAGGTGGGGCTGGCGGCGGCGCAGCGCGAGAACCAGTATTTGCAGGGCTTGCCGCACGCCTGGCCGCCGTTGGCGCTCTACGCCCGCCCAGTGGGGACGCGCGATGACGTGATCGCAGCGATGAGCAGCGGTGAAGTCAACCTGTTGCATATTGCCACGCACGGCAGCTTCCAGGCCGGGGCGGGTCAGGGCGCGGCGATCCAACTGGGCACTAGTCAGTTGACCACCGAGGATCTAGTGGGCAGCGATCTGGTAGCTGGACTGACCAAGGCGGCTCCGCTCGTGTTTATCAACGCTTGTCACTCGAACCGGGCGGACTTGGCTCTCAGCGGTATCGGCGGCTGGGTGGAGCGGTTAGTGCCGTTCGGAGCCAGCGCCTTTGTGGGCACCAACTGGGAAGTGCAAGACGACTTGGCCGCGCAGTTCGCCCAGCAGTTCTACGACGGCCTGCGCGCCGGGCAAACGTTTGGCGTGGCCTGCCGGGCGGCACGCCAAGCCGTTCGCACCGCGAACCCCGGCAACTCCACCTGGTTGGCCTACGTGTTGTACGCGCACCCGAACGGCACGCTGCACGTTGGTCCGTCGTCGGTCTGAGCGCAAAGGAGGCTTTCTGATGCCGGACTCTGATGATATTATCACCGCACTGAAACTGCATTGGGGGCAAATCGGGCGGGCCTTGGGCACTGAAGCGGGGCAGGCGTTTCTCGCTGAATACGGGCCGCTCAACCGGGCGGTGCGGGATGCCGCAACCTCCGCGCAGCAGGAGCAAGCGACCGCCGACCTGATCGCCTTGCTGCAACGCTACCCGCTGGTGCTGCAAGTCCTGGCGCAAAGTGACCCGGCAATGTTCGGTGCGCTGGGGGCGGCTGCCCCACCCGTGTCGCCGCTGGTCATCGCGCCGGCGGACCCACCCCCGGTGCCGCCGCTGCCGGAAGCAACGCTGCCGGCATCAGCCGCCGGTGTTGCGCCGCCC
>JALYUO010000658.1 GCA_030853735.1 Chloroflexota bacterium | reverse complement strand
GCGGGGGGCGCGGGCGGCGACCCCGGCGCAGGTGCGGCGGGGGCTGGGGGCAATACTGGGCGAGTTGGGCAGCCCGGCGCCGGGGCCGCAAGTACGCGGGAAATCAGCGCCGGGGCGCACGCGGGGGCAGGCGGTGCCGGCGGCGACCCGCTATAGGGTCGTCTATAAAGGGGCTGCGCCGGGGGAAGCCGGGGCGCGGCGGCGGAAACAACGCGCCCCAGGCACGGGAGCGGGTGCGCCGGGTCCGCCCGGTGCCGCAACAGCGGCGTAGCGTAGGGTGCGGCGACCGGGCGGTAGGAATAGTAACGGGGTCAGCCCAAGGGGACCGTCTATAGCGGTGCCCCCAAATAGTCTAAACGTCAAATACACGAAACTGCGAGTCAGTACGGGAGAGATTTCTAAGGAGCATACCAGCGATCGAATGATCCAAACAACAGGCTTCCTTCTACACTATATCCCGACAGGTAGGTCATCACGTTGCAGTCTTTTACAAGCCCGCCGCAACGGCTAATGGCCGCGAGGTCGGCTCGGTTTTTCAGTTCGTCATCACGTTGCAGTCTTTTACAAGCCCGCCGCAACCTGCCACCTAACTGGCCCAAACCCGACATCTGTACTTTGCCCGTCGTTACAGCAATGCTTGGTTTACCCCCCGGCTGCGCCCCCGGCTGCGGCACCCGCCCCGCCACCGTCCCACAACCCCTATATTGCGGCGGTCATCTGCGACCATAGCACGGAGCTGGGCCACGCGGCCCGCCGGGCGGCGAATGTGCCCCAGGCGCTGCGGCTCTACCAGGCCAGCACCCTAGACGAAGTGGCGTTCGTGGCCCGGCTGCACCCAGCGCGGGCGCGGGTCCGCCTGTATCAGGGCCAACAGAGGCTGGGGAGTATTGGCAATAAAATGGGCTATTACTTCGCGGTGCTGGCCGATCTGTGTGGGCCCGCCCCGCCGTCGTAACGGGGAACTCGCCCAGTCGCGCCTCCGCCCGCCACCTGACCCGGCCTACAGGCCAGCGCCGGGTAACCGCTGTCCCCGTTCGCAGCGCCCGGTTTTATTGGTTTATTCCATTGAAAATGGCACTCATCACGAGCCCAAAAGCCAATCCGAGCGCCCCACCCACCCCCAGGCCGAAGAGGAGTTGACCGAGGAGGAGGCCACTCAGCGCCCCGATCCCGGTCCCGGCGACCACCCCAAAGGCGATGGCTTGCTTATCGAGGGGGCGCTTCATACGATCCTCCGCTCCTTCCAGCCACCCCGCACACACGCGAGGGGCCTCTACGGTGTGGGGTCACCCGATCAATATGGGCCGGTCCCACCGGTCTGACCGGCGACAAAAACTATCGGACGGACCCGATCACCCCTTGCGTGATTGGCTCCGCCCGTCTGATCCTAGTATCGCACCGCACGGACACAGGAGGTGCAGAAGGAGGACAGAGCTGGGTAAGAATCTGGGCCTGATCTTGGATCGGGCCGGCCCTGCCTCGCTACAATTGGTGGATAACCTTATTGACAGATGCGCTGCTTTTGCGCTATGATACGTACAACTGTAGACATTACTCAGGGAAGGACCCCCATCATGTCGGTCAAAGCCTATCGCACGGCGGAAGTCGCCGAGCGGCTGAACGTCAGTTCCCATACCGTCCGGCGCTGGATTGAGGATGGCCGGCTGGCCGCCGAGCATACCGCCGGGGGGCAGGCCCGCATCACCGAAGGCGCGCTCCAGGAGTTTCTGCGGCGCAAACAGGATCAACCGCGTTGCCAGGTCGTGGCCTTCGCCAATCAAAAAGGCGGGGTGGGCAAAACCACCAGCGCCGTGGCCGTGAGCGCCGCACTGGTGGACCGCGGCCAGCGGGTCTGCCTGATTGATGTCGATCCCCAGGCCAATGCCACCGATGCCGTGGGCTTCGACCGCCGCCGCCCCTATCCGGCCCTGCATGATGCCCTGCGCGCGGCCCTCGACGGCCAGGAGGTTGCCCTGCCGCTGGTCCCGCTGGAACCGGGCTGGGATCTGGTGCCCAGCCATATTGATCTGGCGCGGATGGAAACCGAAATTATCCTCAAGGCCATGAACAAGGTCAAAATCCTGCGCCCGCTGATCGACCCGCTGCGGGCCTATTATGATTGGATCATTCTGGATTGCGGGCCGTCGCTGG
>JALYUO010000640.1 GCA_030853735.1 Chloroflexota bacterium | reverse complement strand
AGGCGGCGGTACAAGCGACCCAAACGGCCCAGGCGGCGGCGGCGCAGCCGACGGCCACTACAGAGCGGGGTTCTGGGCAAAAGGCTACTCCAGAACCGACCGACACGCCGACCAAAACGCCGGTGCCCACGCCAAAGCCGCCGACCAAAACGCCGGTGCCACCGACCGAGCCGCCGACCGAGCCGCCGCCGCCGATCACTCGCACCCCTCATTCGAATATCGAGGGATCGGTACAGGGGCGCATCAGCGGGGAGCCAGGGACCCTGCTGGTGCGGCTTGCGGTGGTCATCGAGGTCCAGATACCGGCGGCGGCGCGGGCCTATGCCGCCACACACAGCGCCAGGGTGGGGGCGGCACCGCCCCCACGCGGGGCAGGAGTGCCGCGCGTGTGGTGGGACTATCGTGCCGGCGTGAAAGGAACCACCGACCCATGACAACTTCGCTGATTCCTGGTGACGAACTGCTCATTGACGGCACCACGTACCAGGTGGTCGCCGACCCGGCCGCGCCCGATCAGCCGCTACGAGTGGCGGGCAGCACGGCGCAGATCTACCGGCTAGACACCGATAGCGGCCCCTGGGCGCTGAAGGTGTTCCCGGCGGCCCGGCGCACTCCGGCGCTGGTCGCCCAGGCCGGGCAACTGGTGGGGCTGGCCGATCAGCCGGGGTTGGCGGCGGCGCGGCGCACCGTGCTCACCGCCCGCCGTCATACCGCCCTGCTACGTGCCCACCCCGAGCTGGCCTACAGCGTACTCATGCCCTGGCTGCCCGGTCCCACCTGGGAGGAGATCCTCCAGACCCGCCGCCCCCTGGCCCCGGCCGAAAGCCTGCGCCTGGCAGGCGGGCTGGCTCAGGCGCTCACCGCCCTGGCCGCCGCAGGCTGGACGCATGGCGCGCTGGCCGCCGCGCACCTGCTGCTGCCTGCCCTAGTCCCCGGCGCACCTCTGGAGCCGGCGGCGGGCCTGGTAGCCCTCGATCACAGCACCGGACCGGGCGTAGCCGCTCCTCCGTTGCCCGCCTCGCCGGCTGTCGCCTACCAGCGGCCCGGCGGAGAGCCCGGCGACCGCTTCGCCGCCGGGCTGCTGCTGGCCGAGATCCTGGGCTGGTCGGAGGTCGCGGTGCAGACGGCGGCGTATGGGGCGAGCTATTTCGCCCCCGCCGAACTCAGCCAGAGTACCGAGCGTAGCCGGCGGCTGGAAACCGCCTTACACGGGCGCTGGGGCGCCGATGTTGCCGACCTGTTCCACGCCGTCTGGCACAGCAGCGAAGAAGCCGATTGCCCGGCTCCCGTGGCTTGGCTGGCCGCGCTGCCCGACCAGCCGCCCGGTTCGCAACCGACCAGCAGCGCCGTCGCTGTGCCCCCCGCGCCGGCGGCCCCGCCCCTGGAGATTGCGCGCGTAGACGCGCCGTATACGCCAGCGCGAGTGGCCGTGGCTGGGCCGGTCCTGCCGTTCCATCCTGCCCCTCCACCGCCTGCCGAGCGCGGCACCACGCCGGTGCCGCTGCCCCCTGCCGCGACGGACGAACCAGTGCCGGCCTCCCACGCCATTGCTGCCCCGGCGGCAACCTCACCGATCCCTCCGACACCCGCCGCGCCGGCCGACCTAGCCGAGCGCTTTGCCGCCGGGCTGGCCGCCTATGAACACAGTGACTGGCCCGCCGCCCGCGACCACCTGCACGCGGTGGTCCAGGCGGCACCAGGGTACTACGGGCGCGGCCAGCGGGCCGCTGACCTGCTTGCTGACGTGGCGCGCCGCCTGCCCGCCCCGGCCGCTACCCCCGCTCGCCCCGCCGCCACCCGCCGCCGCGTGCCCTTCATTGCCGGGGCCGCCGCCGGGCTGCTGATCCTGTTGGTCGTGCTCGGCCTCGCCGGGGGCAAACTCCTGGGACCAAGTGTGCCCCCTTTGCAACAAACCGCCACGGCCGTCGCCGTCGCATATCAGACAGGGATCGCCGGCGGCGGGGCACCCGCCACGGCCGCCGCCGTCGCATATCAGACAGGGATCGCCGGCGGTGGGGCACCCGCTACCTTTGCTGCCGCCACTTACCAAGCCGTCGTCGCCGCCATAACGGTGGATGCACAAAGCACCGCCGTTATTGACATGGCGACGAAACAGGCGGCTGATGCAATAGCCGCCGCCACCAGCACGCAGGTCGCGTTGGAGACGCTAAACCAGCAGACGCGCGTTGTAGCCCAAGCTACCGTCTATGCTGGGCAAACAGCTCAGGCCGGAGCCGCGCAAGCCACAGTGGCTGCACAACAGACAGCCGACGACGCAAACCGGCAGCGTGTTGCGGCACAGCAAACGGCGGCCGACGCGGCCCAGCTAACCACTGTGGCCGGCTTGAATCCAAACCATCCGAGTAGCACGGCCCCAGCAACAAAACCTGTTGCGGCCAATCCATCAAAAACGCCTGCTCCGCCGCCGAATAGTGCGGGAGCGCCGGTGACAGCCAGCCCCGTGGCGGCGGCCCGATCCACTCAAACCCAACGTGCGGCCCAGGCCGCTGCGCAAACGGCGGCGGCTAACGGTGTGCATCGGGCGACCCAAACTGCCCAGGCCGCCGATGCCCAGCTAGCCGCCCAACACGCCACCCAAACTGCCCAGGCCGCCGGTGCCCAAGTGGCCGCCCAACACGCGACCCAAACCGCCCAGGCCGCTGGTGCCCAGGTGGCCGCCCAACACGCGACCCAAACTGCCCAGGCCGCTGGTGCCCAAGTGGCCGCCCAACACGCCACCGAAACTGCCGCCGCGGCCACTGGTGCCCAGGCCGCCAACCCCCACGCCACCGAAACTGCCCAGGCCGCCGCCGCCCAGGCCGCCGCCCAACACGCCACCGAAACTGCCGCCGCAGCCCAGGCGGCCAACCAACACGCCACCGAAACTGCCGCCGCGGCCCAGGCCGCCGCCCAACACGCCACTGAAACTGCGGCCGCGGCCCAAGCGGCGACTCAAAGTGCTGCCGCCAGGCTAACAGCCCATGCGGAGGAAGGCGCCGCGAACGCGACGGCCGCAGCTGACAGGAAAACCGCCACCGCCGCCGCCGCCGCCGCCGCCACCGCCGCCGCCGCCGAGGCC
>JALYUO010000638.1 GCA_030853735.1 Chloroflexota bacterium | reverse complement strand
CAGCTACGGTGCGCCGCTATACCAGCGGTGCAACACCGCCTGCGCCGGTTTGTTCTGCGGGCTTTCGCCGGTATCCAGCGGACCGCCGGCGTTCGGATTGCTATACCACGGCCCCCAGAAGATGCCTTTTAGCCAATCCACCCCGTTCCAGGCTTGCATCGTCGCATCATAGCCGTTGGCCTGCACGCTCAACTCCAGGAATGGATCGGGACGCAGATCCCAGCGGCCCGGCGAGTTGGCGTAGGAGCCAAAGCCGATTTTGGTGAATTGCACCGGCTTGCCCCAGCGCCCATGCACCGCCGCAATTTGGTCAAACCAGCGGAAGTTTTGCCCCTGTGCGTTCGCGCCAAAGGGATCGGTGTAGCTGAACCAGCCCTGGCGCAGCGCGTCAGTAGCGAAATTGTTCCACGACAGCGGGAAGTAGGCCGAGATGCCGATATAATCCAACTGATCCCACCAATCAATCGTGGCGAATTCGGGGTTCTTTTTGTCGCCCCAATTGGCCGAATAGGTCAGCGGACCAAAGTAGTTCTGGCGCACGGTCTGGATGATATGCCGCCATTCATCCGAATATTGCTTGCCGGTGAGGGTGAAGAACTCCGTGCCGATGCAAAACTCGTCGGCCTGAGCCGACTGGGCCAGGAGCGCATAGGCGGCGATGGTGTCGCGGTAGGAGGCAAACCAGGCGCTCGCCGGTTCGGGGCTGAAATAGCCGCTCCACACGCCGTCGTTCGCCAGCACCACTGGTTGCAACATGGCCCGCATCCCCAGCGAGTGCGCGTACTGAATCATCTGGGCGATACCGCTATCGGTCGGTTCGTTGGCGGTTCGCATAAACGTCGTGGAGCGGGCCACATTCTGGCGGAACGGCGCGACGATAGACACCCAGTTGGCTCCGGTGTCATGCAGCTTTTTCAGCGAATCGAAGGCGGCTTGGCTGCCAAAGGGCGCGCTGGCGGTGTGAACAAAGGCGATGCCGCGCTGCCCATCAGCAGCCAGCACCCCGGCCGCCGCTTGGGCCTGGACGGGGACGGGCGTAACCGGCAGCAGCGCCAATACACCGGCCAGCAGCAGCAGAGCGAGCAGGGCACCACGCGTGTAGCGCGTCGGCAACTTGTGGGTCATAGTGATCCTCATTTCTATAGCGGACGGCAACGATCATCCATTGGGCAACGGTTCTGGGGACATTGATCCTCGTTACCATAACGACTCAACAGGGGGTGGATGTTACGATCTCAGCCACGGTTCGGCAATTTGCCGAGTGATTGAACCGTAGGTTGCCTTTTACGGGTATAATTCACTGGGCCTTTTGTGCCGTTGCCATTGTACCCGATTTCGCAGGAATCGCAAACAAGGCCGCCGCACGCAAGGCCCAGCGGCGGCCCACGGTGGCATCAATTTTGCCTATGGCCTGGTAACGCTTGACTACTTGCGTAGCTGCATTCCCCCTATCATCCGAGGACAAGGGCGCGCTTGTCTGCTCGGTGGGCTTTATGCAGCCCGCAAATATATGTTGTAACGGCACTGGGGTGAGCGCCGCAAGGGCGCGAGCGTTGCCCGCCATTGTCCTATCATCCCCATTGCAAACATTCTCTATTCAGATGAAGGAGGCTCGCGTGGCGATTTGCGAGGCCGAGATTGCCGATGAGACGGCAGCCGAATTAACGACCCCTTTGACCCCGGACTTACGGCTAGAAGGCCCATCCATCCTCACCCGACGCGACTGTGCGAATATTATGGGCGTGCTGATCGACCGCACCCCACGGGACAGCGTGATCGCGCAGGTAGAACGCTTTGTGCAATCGGGCCGACCCAACCAGATTGTCACGATCAATGTGGATTTTCTCAATATCGCGCACAAAGACCGCTCGTTTGTGTCCCTGCTGAATGCGGCGGCGCTGGCCGTGCCCGATGGGATGCCGCTGCTCTGGGTGTCGCGCTTGGTCGGGCAGCGGTTGCCGCAGCGCATCACCGGCACGGATCTCCTCACCGATTGCGCGGCGTTGGCAGCGCGTGCCGGCTATCGCATCTTTCTGCTGGGGGCGGCACCCGGCGTGGCGGAGGCGGCGGGGCGGGTGTTGGAGACCCGCTACCCCGGCCTCCAGATCGCCGGCAGCTATGCGCCGCCGGAAGGCGATTTCACGGCAGAGGAGAATGCGCGTATCCTCGACTTGGTGCGGGCGGCGCGGCCCGCTATGCTGTTTGTGGCGCTCGGCACCCCCAAGCAGGAACGCTGGATCTACGAGAACCTCGAAGCGTTGGGCGTGCCGCTCTGCATCGGCATCGGCGGCGTGTTCAACTTTATCACCGGACGTATTCCGCGTGCGCCCCAAACCATGCAACGGCTCGGCCTGGAATGGCTGTTCCGCCTGCTGCTGGAACCGCGCCGCTTATGGCGACGCTACTTGGTGGACGACACGCGCGCCCTCTATCGGGCGGTCCACTATGCCGTGCGCCGGCGAGCCGGCCACAGCCGCGAAACGCCCGTCAGCGTAACCTCGGTGGTATCCAGCCCCGACGCATAGCCCGGCGACCGCTCCCCCCAACCCCCTCTCCTAAAGAGCGAGGGGGAGTTTTCGGGTTGGATAACCCCGCAGCCCATCAGCAGCCCGCCCTTGCCGCATCAGGGGCGGGTTTTTTATCCGGCGCAGCACACCGGTCGTCAGGGGTCTGGGCGACTGGAACTCGCCGCTACCGCTACGAAGCCCGCCTACGCGGGCTGGAGCTAGGCGAACCGGGAGGCCGGGGCGACCAGATCCGTCCTAAACGGCGGATCTACGATCTGCCATGGCTCCAGCCCGCGTAGGCGGGCTTCGTAGCGGTAGCGGCGAGTTCCAGTCGCCCGGCCCCCAGATCCTGCTGTTCCGTCTGGGGGCAGGCCGTCCCCGCATACGGCCCGCATACCCGAATGATGGGGAGGCCGCGGGCGAGATGGGGGTGGGGCAGGCAGCGCCGGGCGGAGCCGCCTCCTACACCGGCCCGCCCGCTGCCTCATTACGGTCGCAGAGACGGAACTGTTACGTGCCGCCGTAACGGTTCCGCCTGGGGGCAGGCCGTCCCCGCTTACGGAACGCATACCCGCATCGCGTGGCCTGCCCCCGCCGCGTTCTCGTCGCCCGGCCCCCGTCGCCCCCATTTAGCTGCAATCACCCTGTTACGCGCCACCGTAACAGTTCCGTCTCGTAAGCCTGTCGTCCGCTAATGACGGATTGTAGGAGGCGGCTCCGCCCGGCGCTGCCTGCCCCACCCCCATCTCGCCCGCGGCCTCCCCATCATTCGGGTATGCGGGCCGTATGCGGGGACG
>JALYUO010000607.1 GCA_030853735.1 Chloroflexota bacterium | reverse complement strand
GTGTGTCAGTGGGTGGCGGCACTGCCGTGTCGGTGGGGGGTGGCGGGCGCGTGGGCAGTGGGCGCTCTGTGTCAGTCGGTTCTGGGCGCGCTGTAGCTGTGGCGGCGGGCGGGCGGGTCGGCAGGGGGCGCTCTGTGTCGGTCGGTTGCGGCAGCGCCGTGTCAGTGGGTTGGAGACGTGGCGTACTACTCGGTTGCAGCGGCGCGGCGGTTGGCGGCTGGGTAGGCTGGATTAGCGGCACCGCTGTGTTTGTTGGCGCGGCGGTGGGCGGCCGTGCAACGGGCGCAGTTGGTGTAGGTACAACGGGGTTGGTAACGGTCCGTAGAGTCGCGGTGGGCAGGGGCTGGTTCGTGGGCCGAGTAGTGGGTAGCACCGTAAGAACTGGGCGCGCAGTCGGCGGGCGCAGCGTGGCCGCCGGCGGAGCAACGACGGGGCGTGGGGTTGCTGTCGGAGCCGCAACTGGGTTCTGAGCGATAGCGCCGCCCGGTTTGCTTGTAGTCGCCGTTGGACGGATACTCACTGGTACAGGGGTTGGTGTGACCACGCTGCGCGCCGTGGCTGTCTTGTTAAGACTATTTTGGCCGGCGACGCGGGTAGCAGTAATCCCAGCCACCATCGTCTGTTGTCCTATTTCCAGCAACTGCGTCTGACCTACCGCAACAGCGGTCAACGTCGCTTGGCCGGCGACAGCCGCTTGCGCTAATTCGGCCGCAGCGGCCGTGGCCGCAGCGTTGGCAACCACAGCCGTTGCGGTCAGCCCATTTTGTGCGGCTGCTAACGCCACCTGGGCCTCTTTCGCTTGCGCGGTTGCGTTGGCATAATAGGTATCTGTCCGCTGTTGCAAATTAACTGCGACTTGTGTCTGGATTGCCACCCCTGTTGCTTGCGCCTGAGCCGCCACTGCGGTTAAGGTAGCGAAACCTTGGCTATCTTGTTCGCCATAAAGGGCGCGCACTGTTTCGGTGGCGGCCGCGCTAATCCGGGCATTGTTGGCTACTACCGCATTGACGGTGGCGGCAACATCCGTCACCGGTGCGCCGATGATACTACCGGCCAGCGAAGTGAGCGCCGCCACAAACAGGATCACGGCTAATAGCGCACCCCCTAGCATGAGCAGACCGTTGTTGCGCCCGCCGGGGGGCTTGGTCGCCACCGTAGCAACCGTCCGAACCGATGGTGATGTAGTGGGTATATTTGCCGTGTTTGCCGTTGCTGCTGGGCTATGGCGCAAATCCACCGTAGCGCCGGGGTCGGGAATAGACGGCACCACCAGCGGCGCAGGATAAATCTCTGACGCAAGTCCCGGCCCTTTGCTGCGCGGTTGGGGCGTGATCATGCCCGTCAGTGGGGCCGAACACTGGTCGCAGTAGCGCGAGTCTGCGGCGTTTTCGGTCCCACATTTCCGGCAGGTGATGACGCTTGCCATATCCGACTCCTTGCGCGCCTAGTCGAGCAATGCGGTGCAGCCAAGACACCAGTGGTTGGTCGGGTCGTTTTCCAGCCCACACCAGGGGCAGATCCGCACATTGGCCGCCGTGATCCCTATGAGCGGCAACGGCCCGTCGCCGGTGGCGGTGTAAGGCAAGGCCAATCCGCAGCCCCGGCAATAGCGGGCGATGGAGCGGTTCTTGGTCGCACACGTCGGGCAAGGCAGCATCAACTCAGCATCGGCAACCGGCATATCCTCCACGACGGGCGGCGGTGGCGGCGGCGGCGGCGGCGCGGTTCGCCCGCTGGACCGCAGTTCGGGTTCGCCGGTGATCAGGCTGTGCAGCGAGGGCAGGGCCGACGGATCGGCGGCTTTGCAGCCGTCGCGCAACTGGTCGAGCAAAGCGACCAATGGCGGGTCGAACAGGCGGCGTACTTCGGCGAACACCGGCGACTCATCGGGTTGCAGGAAATCTTTGCGGCTAAAGATCAGGTTTTCGCCGGTATGATAGCTTTGCCAGAGATCCGGTCGCCGGGCCAGGGCACGCAGGCTGAGATAAATGAGCAGGCCAGTGAAATGGTCCATCCGCTCGTTGAAATCGCGCCCGGTGCGGCGGGGGTGCTGGTAGTCCACCAGGCCGGACTCGGAGCCTTCTTCGCCCTTGAACGACGGCACATACATTCCGTCATAGTCCACCAATTTGAGCGTCACGTTGTCGCCGTCTTTACAGGCCAGCACATTGCCGTGTTGCAGATCGCCGTGGGCCATCCCGCGTTCTTCTAGCCCATACATAATCTTCACCCAATCGTCGGCCAGGCGGTCAAACAGCGCGGGTTCGTCCAGCTTGCTTTCGATAAAGCGGTCCAACGTCAGCCCATCCACCCAGGCCATTTTCAGCACCGGATACCAGCGGCCATCCACCATGATGCCTTTCGGCACCATATAATCGCATTTGACCAGGTAGGGCGAGGGGTGGGCTTCGATATACGCACTCACTTCGGTATAGCGCCACTCACTGGTCAGCACTTCGCGCGTGAAACATTTAACGGCGAACGAGCTTTCCCAGGTGTGCATATGATACACACAGCCAAAGGCACCCGTGGCGGGCGCCGGCAGTCCCCGCCGGTCGCGCACGGGCCAGCCGCCGCGCAGTTCGGAGTCCACGAAGCAGGCATCGGGTTTGTGGATGGCGCTATTGTAGCGATCCAGAGACGGCCACATTGCGATACTCCTCCCCCTGGTACAAGCGAGCTACTCTCAGTGTAATGTCAGATGAGGACGCGAGTTACGGAGCCGCGCCGGTTTGCACGAGTAAGAGCGTAATATCGTCGTTCCGCAGGGTGCCCCGCTCCCACTCCGCCCGCATCAGCGCCTCGAACGCCTGATCATCACTGCTCTGCATCAGGCTCAACAGGCGATCCCATGCGCCGGTCGGCACGATTTCCTGCGTGATCCAATGGGCGAGCGCATCAGTCGCCAGCACAAAGCTGTCGCCGGGGCACCAGACTCCGCCGGCTATCGCCACCGCCGGCCAGACGGCTTCGTTGGAGGCCGAGTTACTCGAGAGGGCCAGCGGGTTAAGGCCGAAGGTGGCGGGATCGCTGATCGGGAAGCCCCGCGCGGCCTGCGAGGCTTCGGGCGCTATGCCGCCGTCGCTGGTTTGGATATGGAACAGGCAGGTATCGCCGACCGCCATTGCGCCCCACCGCGCCGAGTCGCTGCCGTTGGTGGGGCGCTGGACGATCAAGGCCACGCAGGTGGCGAACGCGCCCTCGCGGATCTTCGGCTCGACATACCAGGGCACCGGATCGGCGCGCACTGTGCGCTCCCACTCCTGCTGCACCGCCTCGATCCAGGTGCGCCAGGTGGGGGCATCGTTGCGCGGCGGCACATTATGCGCCAAGCGGTGGGCCAGCATCTGCGCCCACAGCCCCGAAAAGACCGAGTCGCTGGCTCCATCGGCGACCACGTAAATGTCGGCCCCTGGGCGCGTGGCACAGGCACAGGCATCTTCGTTTTCGGCGGCGGTTTTGCCCTCTTTCGCCAGCGTAAACACGCGCGTGTGGCTGATAGGCCGCGTCGGCGGGCGATCCGTGACGTGCATCGCAGTGTCCTTTCGGCGCGGCAGCCTAGCGGCCCACGTTCGACGGGCGGGTGCCGACATCCAGGAACTTAATCAGATCAAGCAGGTCGGCGTTAAAGGCAAAGCCGCGTGAGCGGGCGTTCACCCGGTAGCCCTGCCCCGCTGCCGCTTGCTGGAAATTTTCGGGCAGGGTGCTGGACATTAGGAACAGTTGGCGGGCAAAATCGTCCACCAGGTATTGGTCGCTGTCGGCAAACACGATAGACGGGGCCGGGTTGGCCGAGAGGTGGCAGTTGAAAAACAGCGTGTTGCCGTCGCTGGTGCCCAGGCCGCGCAACGCTTGCGCCGCGATCAACGGGCTACCGTCGCTGGCCTCGCCGTCGGTGATGTTGATCACGGTCGGCGGGAAGGAGGTGGGGTGGTCGGCCACCCAGCCTTCGAGTACCTCGTAGGCCAACTGCAACGCTTGGCACATCGGCGTGCCGTTGGCCGCCACCGGCTCGACATAAATCGGGAACGGCTCCTCGATGGTGATGATGCCGCCTGCGCCGTCCAATTGTTGCTTGCGTCGTACATCCAGCTTCAGCACCAAGTCGGGCAAGCCGCTCATCGGCACCAGTTTGGGCAGGCCGTTGGGGTCTTGGTCGGGCACATTGAGCGCCGGGAAAACACCGGGGCCATAGCCGATCACGCTGACATAAAAGTAGTCGCGGATGTCGTTCGGGCCTTTGGTGCAACGCAGCAGCAGGTTCTCCAAGACGCGATTGACCGCATCGGCGGCTCCTTCGGCCTTCGTCTTCTGGACATGGGCCACGCCGAAGGGGTCCAACATGGACTCGGACTGGTCAATTAGCAGGAGAAAGCAGGTCGGCTCCTGGCGGGTGATCTGGGTATTATAGGGCATGGACTCGGTCGCTCCTCTGCACGATTAGAAAGAGATATAGCGAAATTCGCCGCTCAAGATCCGCATGGCGTTATTGCTGGGCACCCAGCAGATCACATCAAAAGGATAGGTATGTTCTTCGGATAACGGTTCCAGCGCGTTAGTGCTGACAGTGACGCGCACCACCCGTTCCTGGCCCGGCGGCAAGCTGACGCGCGGCGGGTCCAGCTTAAAGTCGAGCAGGCCGGAGGTGTCTTTGCCGCGCAAGACGAGGCTTAACGGCACCTTGCTGCCGCTGCTCAGATGGACATCGTAGGTGCCGGCAAAGCCTTCGGGTTCAATGGGCACGATGGTGGCGGTGAACACGGCCAGCGGCGGCGGTGGCGGCGGCGGCACCCACTCGCCCGTGGCGGTCAACACGCGCCCGCCCTTCGCGCCGGCCACGCCGCACAGCACCTCGAAGGCCACCGGCTGCTGATCTTCGGGGTCCACCACGCCGTGGCGCTGCATGGTCAGGCGGGTGACTTCGCTCTGGCCCGCTTCCAGGTAGAGTTGGGGTGGCTCGAAGGTATATTCCAGCTTGTCGCCCGCATCCTGCCCGCGCAAGATAGTTAGCATGGGCATTGCGCCGCTGCTGGTTAAGCGCACCGTGATCGTGGCCGGGTTGCCCTCGGCGCGGGGCGGCACGAGTTCCAGCGCCAAGTAGTCCAGCGGATCGGCTTCTTCGACCACAGGCGGCGGTTCATAATCCAGCGCACACTCGACGGTCTGATCCTGTTCGCCGGGACCGGCAATGTTGCGGGCGTGGACGCGCACCACAAACGGCGCATGGACCGCCACGGTCGGTAGCTCGGCGTTGGCGGCACGGGCAATCGCCTTGACGCTGATGCTGGACTCGCGGCTCAGTTGCAGGTGTTCGTTCTCGCCCTGGAAGTAGATGCCTAGCACCTTGCTGGGGTCTTCGGCTTGCAGGTCTACATCCAGCGTCAGGCTGGTCGGGTTGGTGAGCACCACGCGGTAGTCGCCCAGCGGCCAATGCACGCCTTCAGGCTCGACCGCGATCTGCACGGCAACTTCGGGCTGCAACAGCAGTTCGGCTTGACACTCGATGGGCAAGAGCGTTTCATCGGTGCCGGTCAGGTTGGCGATCAGGGTGAAAGGGTAGGGCTGGGCCTCGCCGACCGCCCCAGCGCGGGCTTGGACGGTCAGCGCGACGCGCACCTCTTCACTGGCGGCCAGCCGCACTTTGTTGGGCGTGGCGGTGAACTCCAAGATGCCGCTCGGCTCGCTGCCCACCAGATCCACGATTAGCCCGCCGACCGGCCCGTTCGCCAGCAGCACTTCGTAGCGGCCTACGGTGGCGATTTGGCTGGGCGGCGTGAGCGTCATTTGTATGGTGGACGGCGAACTGACGCACAGCCGGCCGGTGGTGAAGCCAACCACGTTGGGGTCGGACACCGACTGGGCGCGCAGGCGGTAGGTGTAGACCCCCGCTTTGGTGCCGCGCCGGGGCACGGTAAAGCGCAGCGGCAGTTGCGACGAATCGCCGCGCCACAGCATGACGCTTTTCACGTCCATTTCGTACCAGCTGGGGTCCAGATCCAGCAACTCGAAATTATATTGATCGCTTTCATGCGCTTGGCTGGGGTTGACAATCACCGCCGAGTTGCCGACCGGCGCTGCGCCCGCCGTCATAATCACTTCGGGGCTTGCCAAGCGAATCGTCACGCTGTCGTCTTTGATTCGTGGGCCGCCGCGCGGCGGGGTGGTGATTTGGGCGGCCGCTGGGATGGCGCTGCTGGTGGTGGTGCCCGGCAAGGCGTGGGCGGGCAGCACCGTGGGCGGCAAGACCGGCACCAGCGGGGCTGCCTGGAAGGCCGGTGTATCGGTTGCGCTCACGCCGAGCGGCGGCGTACCGTAATTCGACCCTTGTGCGTTCAGGGCGGGCATGGTGAGCAGCGCGGCGCGGGCATCGTCCCGCGCGCCGGTAATAGCCTCTTGCAGCGCCTTCACAAACTCATCGGCGGTCTGGTAGCGTTCGTCGGGCAGCTTGGCCGTGACCTTCATCACCACGCGCTCCAAGCCGGGCGGAATGGCCGGGTTAATGTTGCGCGGCGGCGGCAGGGGTTCGTTGATATGCTTGATCACCACGGCAAAGGGGGTATCGGCGCTATAGGGCACCCGCCCGGTCAGCAGTTCATAGAGCACGATGCCCAGCGAGTAGATGTCGGTGCGCCGGTCCACGGTTGCGCCGCGGCCCTGTTCGGGACTCATATAGGCGGGCGTGCCGGAGATTTGCGAGGGGTCGCTGATCGTGGCGCTGCTCAGGATCTTGGCGATGCCGAAGTCGGTCAGCAGGGTTTGGCCGTTGCTGGTGAACATGATGTTATGCGGCTTCACGTCGCGGTGGACCATGCCCCAGCGATGCGCGTAGCCCAGCGCGTTGCCGACGGCGGTGATGATCTCGCCCACCCGTTCCAGCGTCAACGGCGTGCCACGGGCGGCGGATTCGTCCAGCGACTGCTTAAGCGTCGGCCCATCCACAAACTCCATTACCATAAAGCAGATGGTGTCGGCGGTGTCGAAGTCGATCACTTGCACAATATTGGGATGGCGCAGCCCGGCCACCGCTTTGGCTTCGCGGGCAAAGCGTTCGCTGCTGCCGTCGGTCTCGCTCAGGAACTGGTGCAGCACTTTGATCGCTACCGGGCGGTCCAGCGAGGGCTGGTAGGCTTTATAGACTTCGGCCATGCCCCCCTGGCCGATGCGTTCCAGGATCTGGTAGCGGCCCAGCGTTTTGCCGGTCAGGTTGCTCATAATGCTTTCTCTAGGCCGGGCGCAAGATCTTGCGCCCCAACAGTAGTATTCCCGCTATGGCGTGCAGGGCAGCGGCCTTACGCCAACAAGATGATGAGCAGCGCCGGCAGCAGGAGCATATTCACGAAAGGTGCCCACTGTGCGGTCTGCGGCGAAGCGTAGAGTAGCAACTGCAAGGCCGTGATGGCGATACTGCCGAAACCGAGCCAGCCCACCAGCGCCGCCTTCCAGCCGCGAACTTCTTGCGGTTTGTTCACGCCGTAGAGCGCGGCGGCCACCAGGGGAAACACGAGGGTCGTGATGTAGGGCAAGAAGGCGTTGATGGCGGGATTGTTGGACCCCAAGCGACTTAACACAAACGGGGCCGCCATCCACAACACCAGCCCGACTGTGATGGCGATGCGTTGCCACATCAGAAAGAGCGGTTTTTTGTGCGGGGCTTCGGTGACGACCATTTCGCCGTATTGCACCCCGGCCTCGTTGGTCGCCATGCCGGGCACCCAAGCAGTGACTTCAAAGGGATAGCGGAACGGACCGGCCAGCGCTTCGCCCTCCGCCCCGCGCACAATGAGGCTGAGTTCGCGCACTTCGCGGGCATCTAATTCTAGCCGCTCGGCCTGGAAGAGGAACTGCAACGCCTCGGCTTCGTCGCTGCCGCGCAAGAGGACGACCATCGGGCTGAGGCTGGTGTTCGCCAGCGTGACGGTGAATTGCCCGGTGTCGCCGACGATCTGGGTGGGGGTGAGTTGCACACTGACCGGGGCGAGTTGTGGCCCCGACGGCGGGGTGTAAAACCAAGTGCCGTATTGGCTGGTCGCGCCGTTGGTGCCCATGCCGGGCACCCAGGCAATCGCCTCGAAGCGGTAGCCGAAGTCGCTGCCGTCATTGCCGATGCGCCCGCCCTCTTTGGGCGTGACGGTCAGATCCACCAGTTCGACTGCGCCCGGCTTCAAGTCCACCTTCTGTGGCTCAAAGGCGAAGGCCAGCAGGTTGCCGTCGTCGCGGGCGCGCAAGACCACCGGCAGGGTGTTGTTCACGCCGCTGGTCAGCCGCAGTTGAAAATGCCCGATGTCGCCGACCATTTCGGGGGGCACCATGTCCAGGCGGAACAACGTGTCCATGTGGCCGTAGACAAACTCGCCTTGCGCCACTTGGTCGGTCTCTGAAGAGCCGTCGTCGGGCGCGGCGTGGACGATCACTTGGAAGGGGAAAGTCTGTTCGTCGGCGGGCGGCGCGCCTTTGAGGCGCACTAGCAGCGGCACCTCGGTGCTGCCTTCGGGGGCCAGTTGGATCTGATCGACCCGCGTGCCGAAATAGAGATCGAGCGCGCCCGCCGGGTCTTCGGCGCGCAAGGTCAGGCGCAGCCCGGCATGGCTAGGATTGGTGATCTTGACCTTGAAATCGTCCTGCGTGTTGGTCGCGGCGTTCGCGCTGGTGGCCCGCTCAATCGTGATGCCGTATTCGACCGGCGGCTCGTAGACGAACGATCCGGTGATCGCCATGCCGATTTCGGGCGCGTTGGCACCCGCCCCGCCCTGGCGCACGCTGATGAAAAAGGTGTAGAGGCGCAGTTCCGGTTTAATGCCCTGGCGCACGCGCACCGTGACCGGCAGGATGACTGAGGTGCCGGGTTGCAGCGTCAGGTTGTTTTGCTGGAAGTGGATGTCGAGCAGGTCTTCCTGGTCTTTGCCGCTGAGGGCGCATTCCAGCGCCACGGTATTGATGCCGGGATTGGAGACGTTGAGGTTAAAGCGCCCTTCGATCCCTTTGAGGCGGGCCGGCAAGAGTTCCATTCGGATCTGGCCCGGCACATAGATAAACTGCGCGGGCAGGGGCCGGGCTTTTTCGCGATCATCCGCCGACTGCGCGGTGATCGTGAAGGGGAAAGTGCGTTCGTCGCGCAAGGTTTGGCCGGCGGGCAGCCGCACATGGAGGTGGATCGTGGCGCTGCCGCCCGCTGCCAGTTGCGGGTTGGGCGGATCGAACGCGTAGTCCAGCATTCCCTCGCGGTCGTTCGCGCTCAAGACCACATCTTGCGGGGTTTTGCTGCGGTTCAGCAAGGTCAGTTCAAAGGTCGCTTCTTGCCCGCGGATCAGGTCACGCTTGACGCGCAGGGTTAGCGCCTCGGCCAGGGCGACAAACAGCACGCCGTTGGCTTGGCTGATGCGGTTCGCCACCGCCGCCGAGCGCGCGCGCAGGGTGTAGTCGTAGCGCCCGGCCAGCGTGTCCAGATTGCCGGGGGCGCGCAGCACGATATTGATCGTTTTTTGCTCGTTGGGAAACAAGGCCACGGTGCGGACGGGCAAGGTAAACCAGGTGGGGTCGAGTTCGGGGATGTCGAGGCTGTAACTATCGATCACGCTGGTCTGATTATGGATGACCGCGATGACCTGGGCTTCGTCGCCGCCCGCCGTCACCGTCACCCGTTCGGGTTGCAGGGTGATTACCAGTTGTTCTTGCATGGTCATAGTGCGGCACCCTTGTGGCGTGTGAGCCGCCACCGCCCAGCCCCGGCGGGGAACGGCCGGCGCGGTACGCGGATCGGCTATAGAATTGCGCTCATTATAGCACGCCCCCGCAGGCGCGTCAATTCGGCGCTATCTGACAGCAGGGTAATTGCATCTAATGGGCACGGGCGACTGGAACTCGCCGCTACCGCTACGAAGCCCGCCTACGCGGGCTGGAGCCGGGGCCGATCGTAGAGCCGCCGTTCTGGTAATTGCATCTAAATTGGCGGCAGCTGGGCTAGGAGCCGGGGCGACTGGAACTCGCTGCTACCGCTACGAAGCCCGCCTACGCGGGCTGGAGCCGGGGCCGATCGTAGAGCCGCCGTTTAGGACGGATCCGGTCGCCCCCGCCGCCCGGTTTGCCTAGCTCCAGCC
>JALYUO010000604.1 GCA_030853735.1 Chloroflexota bacterium | reverse complement strand
AGTTGCTGCATTATCACGTACCTCCGGCGCGCTGGGTGCCGCCCAAACAACGCGGACGACCCAGTCAAGCGACGCAAGAACTAATTAGGCGGTGGGCGGCATGACCACGCTTGAGTGCCGACCTACCGGTAGCACCACAATAAACCGTGGTCCGACATTTTGTAGGCACGAACTTGTGCGCTAAATTAGGCACGACCACGGTTTATTGTGGTGCTACCTTACGCTGTGGTACGGTTTTTCGAACAAGCAAGTTCTTATCCGCCTATATCACATTACGTTTTACGTTTTACGCTTTACGTTTCACGTTTCACTCGCTCTTGGGCCTGGTGGCGCAACGGAAGCGCAACTGCCTTGCAAGCAGAAGGTTGTCGGTTCAAATCCGATCCGGTCCACCCCAGAGGCATCAGGGCAGCGGAGTGCCCGCAACCTTGTCACGGTTGAGATCAGGGGTTCGAGTCCCCTATGCCTCACTCAGGCGGCGGGCCGTAGGTTTGGGTTATCGGTATCGCAGGTTCAATTCCTGCCGGTCGGCGCAAGCCGGCTGAACGGTCGGCGCAAGCCGGCTAGAAAACACCCAGACCGCCTTTTGCCCGCCGCGTGTACTTTACCAACTGCATCGCGTCATGAGAACGTAGCTCAACGGCAGAGCAGCTTAAAATGCCGTCCCCATCTTTGCCCTGTGGGGGCCGTAGGTGGATGGTTACCTTGTACGGAGCGGGTTGCAGGTTCGATTCCTGCCGTTCTCACCCTTACGCCGCCGGTATCGGCTGCCTAGCAGCAATAGGTTACGCGGTTGGTGTGGAAGGCCGGGAGGCGGCCGGGGCTAGTAATGCCCGGTCCAGCCCCGTTTAGCAACACGTCTAATAGCAGCGATACTTTGGGGACGTAGCTCAGTGGATAGAGCGGCCAAACCGCCATCGCCAAATTTGCCTCACGGGGCCGGGGGCCGATGGTTACCATTTGAGATGGGCAGGTCGCGGGTTCGAGTCCCGCCGTCTCCACCCGAATTCGTTATAATAAACCAACGCAGCCGCACGCTGCACCAGGGGACGTAGCTCAGTGGCAGAGCATTCTCCTCGCCACCCACTTGCCCCACTGAGGGGCCGAACGGTGAGGGTTATTGGTCGCGGGTTCGAATCCCGTCGTCTCCACCCTGGCGGGCCGCCGAATCGGGTTATCAGCTCCAGCCGCAAGGCACCATCCCGTGCAGAGTTGCTACTCTGCGGCGCGGCAGCGCGTTAGGGAGACCCGGCTCACCCTTTGCCCGCCGGTTTTTTTTCAAGTAATGTTCTAGAAAGCGTGAAGGAGTAGTCAGCACCCCCTGGTGCCAACGACGCGCCGCCCTCGGAGTTCGCACCTGGGGGTGCTGACTCCTCAAATATCATGGGAGACGTAGCTCAGTGGCAGAGCGGCTCCGTTGCCAATTTTGCCCCCACGGGGCCGGAGGTGATGGTTACCGACTTCTAATCGGCAGGTCGCGGGTTCGAGTCCCGCCGTCTTCCACCATGGCGGGCCGGTGTGTCTGGGTTATCAGGTAGCGGCGACAGGTAACTCCGCAAGGATTGCGTGTCCCGCTTCGGTGCGAATCCGTTAAATCCAGCGCAGATTTTGCCCGCCAGTTGTTCACCCACCCATCGCCCAGTAATGGGCCGCAAGGAGGATCGCCCAATGAAGAGCCTGAAGAACTACGTGCAGAGCCTCACCACCACCCCGCAGAGCGAACCGATCCCCGGCGCGGGCCAAGTGCCCAACAGCGCGGGCGGCTACGCTTGGCCGGTGGACGACTGGACGCGGCTGGATCGCTTCCTGATCCTCGGTAGCGAGGGCGGGTCGTACTACAGCAGCGAGCCGAAGCTGACCGCCGAAAACGCGCAGGCGGTGGAGCGCTGCATCACGGCGGATGGGCCGCGCACCGTGGCGCGCATCGTGGCGATCTCGGAAGCGGGCCGCGCGCCCAAGAACGACCCGGCGATCTTCGCGCTGGCGCTCTGCGCGACGGTGGGCAACGATGCGACGAAGGCGGCGGCGTTTGCCGCGCTGCCGCAGGTTTGCCGCATCGGCACGCACCTGTTCCACTTCGCGGCCTTTGTAGACGGGTTGCGCGGCTGGGGCCGGGGACTGCGCCAGGCGGTAGCCGGCTGGTATGCCCAACCCGCCGATAAGCTGGCCTACCAGGCCGTCAAGTACCAGCAGCGCGACGGCTGGAGCCACCGCGATCTGCTGCGCTTGGCCCACCCCAAGCCGGCGGACGATCAGCATAACGTGATCTTCCGCTGGATGGTCAACGGTTGGGAGTGGGTGGGCGATGAGCCGCACCCCGACGCGGCGCTGCGTGGTCTGTGGGCGTTTGAGCGGGCCAAGCGGGCGACCGAAGCGGTGGAGATCGTGCGCCTGATCCGCAGCTACAACCTGCCGCGCGAGGCCATCCCGACCCAGTGGCTGAACGATGTGCAGGTGTGGGAAGCGCTGTTGGAGCGAATGCCGATGGAGGCGATGGTTCGCAATCTGGCGACCATGACGCGCCTGGGGCTGATCGCGCCAATGAGCGACGGTACGCGCCGGGTGGTGGCCGAACTGGGCAACGCCGAGCGCATCCGGGCGGCGCGCCTGCACCCGATCAAGGTGTTGGCCGCGCTGCTCACCTATGGGCAGGGCAAGGGCGTGCGCGGCAGCGGCACCTGGACTCCTGTGCCGCAGGTGGTGGACGCGCTCGACGGGGCGTTTTACCACGCCTTCGGCAACATCGTGCCGACCGGCAAGCGCTGGCTGTTGGCGCTTGATGTGTCGGGTTCGATGGGCGGCGGCGTAGTCGCTGGGGTGCCGGGCCTGACCCCGCGCGTGGGCAGCGCGGCGATGGCCCTGATCACGGCAGCCACCGAAGCCCAGCACACCATCGTCGGCTTCTCGGCCCCCAGCGGCGGGGGCTACGGCGGGCGGTTTGACGGCGGCACGCCCGGCTTGACCCCGCTGAAAGTCTCGCCCCGTCAGCGCCTGGACGACGTGCTGAAGGCGGTGGATGCGATGCCCATGGGCGGCACCGACTGCGCCCTGCCCATGCTGTGGGC
>JALYUO010000576.1 GCA_030853735.1 Chloroflexota bacterium | reverse complement strand
CGAACGGAGTCCGGTCTCTCCCAGGCATCGGTTTGCGGGGTCTTACGTTCCCGATTTGGCGTAGGTATTGCAACATCGTCCTCGTTTTATTCCGCATTCCGCATTCCGCATTCCGCATTCCGCATTTCGCATTTCGCATTTCGCATTTCGCATTAGCCGGGTCCATGAGTCTCGCCGGTCGCGGTTTGGATGGGGTGATTGGTCGCATCTACGAAGACGAGGCGGGGCTGGAAGGTGCGGAGTTCGTCGGCGCTGAAGAGGGCATAACTCATCACGATCAGTGTGTCGCCGGGCTGACCCATGCGCGCCGTCGCCCCGTTGAGGCCGATCACGCCGGAGCCGCGTTCGCCGACGATGGCGTAGGTCTCGAAGCGGTGGCCGGTGGTCACGTTGGCGACGTGCAGCCACTCGAACGGCAGCAGGTCGGAGGCATCCATCAAGGCAGCATCCAGGGTAATGCTGCCGACATAGTGCAGGTTACTTTCGGTCACGGTCACGCCGTGCAGTTTGGCTTTACATAATTGGCGATACATAGCTATGAGATTCCCTTTCCGGGGCTTTAGGAGGCGCGGTGCGCTTCGTCGGCTTGGCGCACGCGCTGGCTGAGGACCGGCAGCATCGCCACCGCGATCAGCGGGTCGCTTCGCAGCGTGGTGTTGAACACCCAGCGCGTCAGCACCAAGCAGTCGGTCGCCACCAGCGCGGTGACGGTGGCCGAGCGCGGCGACCCGTCTAGCAGCGCCATCTCGCCGACAAAGCTGCCGGGGCCGAGCGTTTGCAGGTGTAGGTCGGCCCCACTTGCTGTGCCGCGTTTGGTGACGGATACCTGCCCGCTGACAATGATATAGAGCGCCGCGTCGGTGTCCCCTTCGCGGATCAACACTTGGCCGCGCGCAAACTGGCGCTGCACCACGAGGCGGGCCAACCCGGCCACCTGCTCTTTGCTCAACGGCGCGAAAATGGGCACGCGGGCCAACAACTCTTCAATACTCACAGTGGCGATGTCCTTATAAGATGTAGACGGATGTAGGCGACAAGTAACGGTTCAGGCTATGGCTTAACAAGAGAGTATCTGTCATTCTGAACGCAGTGCAGAATCTGTTGGGGAGCGTGCCCCAGCCCCAGCGTAAGCGTACTCCGGCGGTAGGGAGTCGCCGGCATGGTACGAGATCATACGGCAACGGATTCTGAGCGTAGCGAAGAATGGCAAGATTCCTTGTCTTTGCTGCACCTTTTAAGCCTCCGTTTGCCTAGTTACGGCGACCGACCCTAAAGCGGCAAGCTATTAGCCGGGTCATGATTGAGCTCGTTGACAGTTTCGCGGATGCGTTGCCACTCTTCTTCGGCGATCTGGAGAAACGCATCGAGCACCGCAGGATCAAAATGCGTGCCGCGGTCGGCGGCCAGACGCTCCACGGCTTGCTCATGGCTCAGGCCGCGCTTGTAGGGTCGCTCTGAACGCAGCGCATCAAACGAGTCGGCAATGGCGAAGATGCGCGCCTCCAGGGGGATCGCCGCGCCGGCCAGGCCATGCGGGTAGCCAGTGCCGTCCCACCGCTCATGGTGATAGCGCACAATCGGCAACGCTTTCTGCAAGAAATCAATATTTTTCAGCATCTGGTAGCCGATCTCCGGGTGCTTCCGCATTTCGATCCACTCCTCGGCGGTCAGGCTCGCCGGCTTGCGGAGGATCGCATCGGACACCCCGATTTTGCCCACATCGTGGAGCAGCGCGCCGTAATGGATGATCTGCAATTGCTCGCGGTTGGTGATGCCCAGCGCGTGGGCAATCGCCAGCGTATACTGGACCACGCGCTGGCTGTGGCCCTGCGTCGAAGCATCGCGCGCATCCAGCAAAGCCGACAGCGCGTGCATCGTGCCGACATAGGTGCGTTGCAATTCGCTGACCATCGCGGCCAGTTCGGCGGCGCGGCTGGCCGTCTCTTCGTAGAGGCGCGCGTTCTCAATCGCTACCGCCGCGCTGCCCGCCAGCGCCGTCAGCAGGGCAACATCGTCCTCGCTGAACCGTTCGCCGGTGACTTTGTTCAACACCTCGATCACGCCAATCGTGCCCGCCTGACCGTGCAAGGGTACGCAGAGGATGTTGTGCGTCTGAAACTCCAGCGTGCGATCCACCTCGCCCGAAAAATAGGGGATTTGGTTCACGTCATCCACAATCAGTGGGTCGCCGGTGCGCGCCACTTTGCCGGCCACCGATTTGCCGTCCAGCGGCAGGCGCAAGCCTTTTAGCTGCGACCCTTTTTCGCCGAAGGCCACCTCAAAGGTCAGGTATTCGCCGCTGGGGTCCACCAACATCAGCGAAGAGGCCCGCGCCTGCATCACCTCGGCGGCGGCAACGACGATGCCGTTCAGCAGCTCATCCAGGCGCACCAACGAAGCCAGCGAGCGCCCGACTTCGTATAACAAGGTCAGGCGGGCCAAGCGGCTACTGATGATGCGTTCTTCGGCGCTTAAGCGCGCCGCGTTGCTGTCGGACGGGTCCATTGGGGAGTCCTCTACTGGCGCAGGGGCCGAGCCGTTGCCCTAGGCCGGATCCATCTGGGCGCTGGTGCTAGGGATTTCCAGCGTGACCGTAGTGCCCGCGCCCGGCACCGATTCGAGCGCAAAGCGGCCCCCCACCGCCGCGCCGCGTTCGCGCATATTGATCAAGCCCAAGCTGCCGCGCGTCTCGTAGGAGGCGCGCACCGCCGCCACATCAAAGCCGCGCCCATCGTCGCTGATGGTCACGATCCAGTGGCCGGGTTCTTCGCGCAGGCGCACCGCCGCGTGGCGGGCCTGCGAGTGCTTGCGGATGTTGCCCAGCGCCTCTTGCACGATGCCGAAGGCCGCCTGCTCGATCTTTGGGTCCAGCCGTCCGCTACAGCCGTGCGCCTCGCAGACAAACTCAACCCGCTCGGTTTCACGTAGCTGGTTGACATAATACTCAATCGCCGCCCGTAGCCCGCGTGTTTCCAGCATGATGGGCCGCAATTGGAACTGCATGGTGCGGACTTCGCGATTGGCTTTGCGGGCCAGCCCTTCCAGCGAGTCGAGTTCGGCGGGCAGGCGGCTGGGATCGCGTTCTAGCAGCTTCCGCAGAATCTCAATCTGCATCACAATAGCCGCCAGCCGTTGCGCCGGCCCATCGTGCAAGTCGCGGGCCAGCTCTTTCCGCACTTCGGCTTCGGCAGCCAACAAGCGTTCGTGTTCCGCTTGCAGGGAGCGGTAGAGTTCGGCGTTGTCGAGCGTCACGGCGGCTTGCCCGGCCAGGGAGGTCAGTAGCGCCAAGTCATGCTCAGTATACGGCTCACGCCCTTGCTTGTTCAGCACTTCCAGCACGCCACTGACTTCGCCACGCACCAACAGCGGCACCGCCAGCGCATTGCGTGTCTGGAAGCCGCTGCCGGCATCCACCTCCTGATCGAAGCGGGCATCGCTGCGCGGATCGTTGACCAGCGCCGGACGACCGGTACGCGCCACCCAGCCACAGATCCCGTGGCTCAACGGCACGCGCAACTGGCGCAGCGCGCTGCCCGCCTCGCCGCTGGGAATCTCGAAGATCAGCGCGTCATGGGCGCGGTCCAACCGCATCAGCGTGCAGGCTTCGCTGCGGAGCGCCTGTTGCGTGCGATCCACGATGGTCCGCAGCAGCGCCGCAAAATCGAGCGTGGCCCCCATCGCGGTGGCGATCTCATAGAGCATCCCTAATTCGGCCAGCCGGCTGTCGCTGTGCCGCACCCCCAACAGCAACTGTAGCGTATAACCCGCCGCCGCCGCCAATGTCGTCAATGCTGCGCTTTGTTCTGGTTTTAGCGCATCGCTGACGCGCAGGATCAGTCCGCCGGCTGTGCCCAACGATACATGGCAGATGCCGGGTTCAGCCGCCC
>JALYUO010000554.1 GCA_030853735.1 Chloroflexota bacterium | reverse complement strand
AGAAATTTACCAGGATCTGGGTCAATGTACGCCCCCTTCCTCTGTAGGGCAGGGAGTTGGGGGGTTAGGTCCGCCCGCTACCGTTGCCCACGGAGTTCGCGCAGATAGAGTGCTTCCCAGGCCCGCGCCCAGGCCGGCATCCCATGTTCTTGGCGCACCCAGGCGGTGCCCGCCACACCGCGCTGTTGGGCACGCACCGGATCGCGCAGGCACTCCAGGATCGCCGCAGCCAACGCCGCCGCGTCGCGGGGCGGCACCAGCAGGCCGTTCACGCCGTGTTGCAGCACCTGGCGCACCCCGCCCACGTCGGTGGCAATCGCCGTGCAACCGGCAGCCATCCCTTCGAGCAGCGCGACCGGCATCCCTTCCCACTCCGAGCAGACCACTAACACATCGCTGGCTGCCAGAATATCGGGTACATCCTGGCGAAAGCCGGCAAAAATGACCGCCGCCTGGATACCCAGCGTCGCGGCCTGCGCGGCCAACTCCGCCCGCAACACGCCTTCGCCGACCAGCACAAAGCGCGCAGCAGGATAGGCGACCAGCACGGAGCGCGCCGCTTCCAACAAATAGCGTTGCCCTTTGAGCGGCGTGAGCCGGCCCACATTGGCGATCAACGGGCCGGAGCCGGCTCCCAGCGCCGCCCGCAGCGCCGCCCGGTCAAAATCCGGCCCATGCGCGAACCGCCGCATATCCACCGCATTGGCGATAGCAATCACCCGGTCAAGCGGCAGATCGAACCAGGCGGCGATTTCGGCGCGCAGCAGCTCCGAGACGACCACCAGCCGCCGGCACCACAGGTGGGCGGTGGTGCGCTCCAGCCATTGGCGGCGGCGCGGTTCGTCGTCCAAATCCCGGCGCGTGCTGTGCATCGTAGACACCACCGGTCGCTGGGTGAGAAAGCCGGCCATACGCCCCATCACATCACCCGCCAGCAGGTGTGTATGAATAATATCAATGCGTTGCCGCCGGATGTAGCGCACTAGCGCCCACAGCGCCGGCAGATCATACGACGTGCGTTGATTGAGGATCAAGACAGGAATGCCCAGCGCCCGCAGTGCCGGCAGGGTCACGGACCCCGCCCGTGGCCGCAAGCCGCACACATGGAGCTCAAACCGGCTGCGGTCCAGTCCCTCGGCCAGAGTGCGCTGCAACGACTCGGCACCCTCGTTGCCGATCTGGTCAATCACTTGTAAGACGCGCACTTTTCTGGTCATGCGCGGCTAGATAGGGAATATGACGCGGGCGTAACTAATAGCCAATTCTTAACGATACAGATCATACGGATTTCCCATCTGTCAAACAGGCTACGGAGACAAAGCAATGCCGGGGAATGCTTTACCCTGCGGGAACACCAGTATTCTATCATATTATGCCCTTTGCAGCAACACCCACCCGGCGGCCCGGCGGGTAGGAGGGGTCCAGTGGTCGGCGCGCATAGCCCCCTGACCCGTCCACCGCCGGTCCTGTGGGGCGCGCTGTCGGCGGATGTGCTGGCGGAGGTCGCGGGCCATCCCGTGCGGACCCCCCTGGCCGTGCTGCATGGCGGCCACGCACTGGGGCAGCGGGACAAACATCTCCTCTTGCTGGCCGAAGACGGGGCGCACCGGCCCTTTGCCGTGCTCAAATGGGCGCGCGGCGCGGATGCCGCCGGCTTGTATGCCGAGCAAGCGGCGTTGGCCCAGGTGCGCGCCCTACCCGATGCACTATTGCGCGCCGCGTGTGTCCACAGTTGGGGGCCATTCCCGTTAGCAGCCGGCACCGTACTGACGGTTGATCGCTATGTGGCCGGCGATTCGGCCTACGCCCAGTTACGCACCAGCGCCTGGCCGAGCCGCCTCGTAGCGCGCCATTTCCGCGACTGTGCCGCCTGGTACGTGCGCTTCGCGGCGGCCACCCGCCGGCCGGCCCAGCCGTTCAGCGCCTCGCTGTTCGACGAGGCCATTGCCGCGCCCCTCCAGGCGCTGACGGCCCACTTCGGTGCAGCCATCGTGCCGCCAACCGCCCTGACGACCCTGTGGGCCGCCGCGCAGGCGGTGTGCGGCCGGCCGGTCGCGCGCACCGCCGAGCATGGCGATTTGTGGCCCGCCAATCTGCTGCTCCCCCGCAGCGGCCACGGCCTCTATGTGCTGGACTGGGAACATTTCCGCCCGGCGACGCTGCCCGGCTTCGATCTGCTGTTGTTTGCCACCAGCTATGCGCTCAATCTGCCCTGGCGACCTTTCGGCTGGATGCCCCCCGCCACCGCGTTGGCGCGGGCCTATTTTCAGCCCACCTGGTTGCGCCCGCCCATCAGCGCTTGGCTAGAACAGGGCTGCGCCGCCGCCGGCTTGCCGCCCGCCTTGATCCCGCTGCTCATGCCGGCGATGCTGGCCCGCATGGCCCTGCGCTATCACACCTACCACGCCGCCGCGACCGACCCACCCAGCGATTCGCTCTGGCTGGCCGCTCTACGCGCCTGGTGGACCCGCCCCGCCGACAACTGGCTCGAAGCCTGGGCCGCCGCCGCGTCTCCACCGCAATCCTAGGGCGGGATCAGCGTGCGGGATCTAAGGATGGAATTGCGTGGATCTGCAAGCGGTAAGCACAATAACGTATAATTGCAGGAATGATTCAGGCGGCGGTGTCTCTCCGGCGGAGGCCAGCGAACTGTAGGAGGGTGGCTCCGCGACCGTGGCCGGCGAGCGCTGCACGCTAGACACGGCAATAGACGGGCAGCGCGCTGTCAGGCCGGCATCGCGGGGCGGAGCCACCCTCGCACAATCCGTTGTTTAGCGGGCAACCGGCGGGCTAGGCTGCATTGTTACTGATTACAACGAAGTCCGCGACGACCGTGCGCCGAGCGCCCGCCGCAGGCCAGCCCAGCAACAGCGAGGACCAGACCGATGGCAGACCAGACACTCCCAGCCGGAAAGCGAGCAGCGCACCGATGAGCCTGGGTAAGCAAGTCGCGCAAGGGGCGATCTGGAACTACGCCGCCTTCCTGGTCAGCAAAGGGCTGCTCTTTGCGGCCACCCTCATCCTGGCCGGCATCCTCTCGCCCACCGAGTTTGGCCTGGTCGGCATGGCCCTGCTGGTGATCACCGGCCTGGACATTCTGCGCGATTTCGGCATCGGCGCGGCGGTCATCTACCGCCAGCGCGACGGTCATGCCGCCACCAACCTGGCCTTCTACCTCAGCACGGCCATCGGCATCTTGCTCTGCACCGGCAATTGGCTGCTGGCCCCCCTCTTCACCCAGTTTTTCAAGACCAGCGATGCCCAGCAGGCCGCCCAGGTCACGGCGCTAGTCCAGGTGCTTGGCCTCAGCCTGCTGTTTTCCGGCGTGGGCAGCATCCAAGATGCCCTACTGCAAAAGCAAATAGACTACCGCCGCCGCATGATCCCCGAAGTGGGCCGCACCCTGATCAAAGGCGTATGCCAGGTGGGGCTGGCGCTGCTGGGGTTCGGGGTCTGGAGCCTGGTCGTCGGCCAGGTCGTGGGCGAGGCCGGGGCGACCCTGATCCTATGGCGCGTCTCCGACTGGCGGCCCACTCGCCTGATCGACACCAGCCTGATCAATCCCATCGTGCGCTACGGCATCCAAATCACCCTGCTCGGTGGCCTGGGCTGGATTCTGGCCGATGTGGACTATATGCTGATCGGCGCGCTGTTGAGCGCAGCGGCGTTGGGTATCTATACGCTGGCCTTCCGTATCCCAGAGTTGATCATCCGCAACCTAGCCCAGGCCGTCTCCAGCGTCGCCTTCCCGGTGGCCGCGCGCTTCCAAGACGACCTGCCCCTGCTGCGCGCCACCTACTTACGAATGCAGCACTATATGCTGTTGATCTTGGCTCCGCTGGGCTTCGGCCTCGCTGCCGTCACCCCCGGCCTACTGCACCTGCTGTTTTCGACCAAGTGGGAGGCGGCGATTGTGCCGATGGCGATCCTGTGCATCTACACCGTGATGACCTCGATCAGCCATTGGCCCGGCGTGGTCTACAAAGCGATTGGCCGGCCCGACATTCTCAACCGCTTGAGCCTGCTGAAAGTCGTGCTGTTGGTGCCGACGCTCTGGTGGTGCGCGGTCAACTTCGGCATCGAAGGGGTGGCCTGGGGCCAACTCGCGATCCGCGTGGCGACGATCCTGATCGATATCGCTGTGGTCGCGCAGGTGGTGCAGGTGAGCGTGGCGGCCAACCTGCGCGAGATTGCGCCGGCACTGGGCGCGTCCGCACTGATGGCCGGGGTGGTGCGCCTCGTCTATCTGCTCGATCCTGCGGAACGCAGCGTGCCGTTGCTGCTGCTGGCGATAGGGGTGGGCGCGGCGGTCTACGCGGCGCTGGTCTGGCTGCTGGATCGCCCGGCGGTCATGGCCGTCCTCCTGTTGGGCCGCAGCCTGTTGGATCGCCGCCGGGTCGCGCCCGCCGCCGGAACCGCCGGCGAGTAGAGAATGGACTGTGCTATGGCGCAAAATCCTCCGCCCAACTTGCCGCTTTGGGCACCGGCCCTGCCGCTCTGGCTAGGCACCTCCTGGCTGTGGGTCACACCCGCCGCCGACGGGTCGCTCGCCTACCGGCGCGGCGG
>JALYUO010000536.1 GCA_030853735.1 Chloroflexota bacterium | reverse complement strand
CTTCGTAGGGGAGGGGGTTGGGGGGAGAGGTCGGTCCGCCACCCACTGCAGCGCCTTGTGGATGCTGCGGAGGTTGCCCGCGCCGTAGTCTATGATGGCAATGGTGGGCATCGTTAAAGCACTCCTTTGGTAGAGGGGATCGCGTCGGGCGGGCCGGTGCTGCGGGTGGCGGTGTGCAGGGCCAGGGCGAAGGCTTTGAACAGGCTTTCGATGGCGTGGTGATCATTGGTAGCCCGGATCAGGTCGAAGTGCGCGGTGATGCGGGCGTTGCCGACGACGGCGCGAAAAAACTCCTCGGCCAAGTTGGTGTGGAACAGGCGCACACCGCCCAGTGTGGCGGCCCGCAGGGGCGCGTTCCAGTAGATGAAAGCGCGGCCCGACAGGTCCAGCACCACACGGGCCAGCGCCTCGTCCAGCGGCGCGTAGGCGTGGGCGAAGCGGGTCAGCCCGGCCTTGCTGCCTACCGCCTCGGCCAACGCCTGGCCCAGCACAATGCCCACATCTTCGACGGTGTGATGATCATCAATCTCGATGTCACCAGTGGCCGCGATCTCCAGGCCCAAGCGTCCGTGGCGCGCCAGCGCGGTCAGCATATGGTTGAAGAAGGGCACCGGCGTGGCGATGGCGATTGGCCCACCGTCCAAGTCCAGCGCCAGGCGGATTTGCGTCTCGCCCGTCTCGCGGACCACGGTGGCGCGGCGCGGTGGGGTTAGCGGGTCAGGCATAGCTGTTGCACCTCCTGCAATACGCGCCCGTTCTGCGCCTCGGTGCCGACGCTGATCCGCAGGCAACCGCCTAGCGGGCCGGGGCCGTAGCGCCGGATCAAGATGCCCTGCGCCCGCAGCCCGGCATAGATTGCGTCGGCGGCGGCCTGCCCGGCAGTCACGCGCACCAGCAGGAAATTGGCCGCCGACGGATAGACGTGCAAGCCCGGCCAGGCGGCCAGTCCTGCCGCTAATACGTCACGCCCGGCCTGGATGCGCGCCAGCCGCTCGGCGATCCACGGCCATTCGCGCAAGGCGGCGACCCCGGCCACCTGGGCGGCGGCGTTGACGTTGTAGGGCGCTTTGACCCGCCAGAGCGTGCGTATGATCGCGGGACTGCCCAGCGCATAGCCCAGCCGCAGTCCGGCCAGCCCACCCAGCTTGCTCAGGGTCCGCAGGATGATCAGATGCGGATGCGTGGCTAATAAGTGCAGTGCCCCGCCGCCCGCGAACTCGGCGTAGGCTTCGTCCAGCACCACCGGGCACGGCGCGGCTTCGAGGATGGCGCGCAGGTCCGTTGCGGGCAAGGGGTTGCCGGTAGGGTTGTTGGGGGCGCAGAGAAAGATCAGCCGCACGCCGGGCTGGGCGGCTGCCTGGATGATACCTACTGTATCCACGGCAAACGTGGCGGGATCGCGCGGCACGTCCACGACCCGCCCCCCGTGTTGGCGCGCGGCGATGGCATACATCCCGAAGGTCGGCTCGGCGGTGATCACCGTGTCGCCCGGCGCGATAAACAGGCGGCACAGCAATTCCAGCAGTTCGTCGGAGCCGTTGCCGCAGACGATGTTGGCCGGCGGCTGCCCGGTGTAGGCCGCCAACGCGGCCCGCAATTCGCCCGCGTCGGCATCAGGATAGCGGCTCGGATCAAGCGCGGCCAGCGCCGCCGCTACGCCGGGCGGTGCCCCATAGGGGTTCTCGTTGGCATCCAGCTTCAAGATCGCTTCCGGCGCGATGCCCAATTCCGCCGCCACCTGGGCCGGCGTGGCGACCGGATGGTATTCCGCGAGGGTCAGCAGTTCCGGCCGGATCGTTAGGCGCGGATCAGGCACTATCGGCGGTGTGGGGGCGACCGTTGGACGCTCCGTGTAGGCTATTTCAAGCATTCGCCTGCTCCTCTCCTTTAGCTGAACGCGCCGGCGGGTCCATTGGTTGCGCGGCGTGTTCAAAGCGTGTCTCGATGGCGGCGCGGTGGCCGGGCAAGCCCTCGCTCATCGCCAGCGTGCCGACTGCCCGGCGTAGGCCCGCCAGCCCGACCTCGCTCAACTCTTGCACCTGCAATTTGCGGCCAAAGCTCTCGGTAGAGAGCGGGCCGTACATGGCCGCGAAGCCGCCGGTGGGCAGCACATGGTTGGTGCCCGCCGCGTAGTCGCCCGCCGGCTGGGCCGACCAGGGGCCGAGAAACACCGACCCGGCGTTGGTGATGCCGGCCAGGACGGCGTGGGGGTCGGCAGTCATGATGCCTAGGTGTTCGGGGGCATATTCGTTGGAGAACGCGACGGCTTGATCCAGGTTCTCGACCAGCGCAATCAGGCCGTAGCGGCGCAGAGATTCCTCGACCATCACCCGTGTGGGCAGAAGCGTGAGTTGGCGTTCCAGTTCAGCCAGCACGGCCACGGCGACGCGCTCCGAGGTGGTGAGCAGCACCGAGGCCGAGTCTTCGGCGTGTTCGGCCTGCGCGATCATGTCGGCGGCCAAGAAGGCGGGCGGCGCGGTCTCGTCGCTGATCAGCAGCAGTTCGGTTGGGCCGGCGGGCAGGTCAATGGCCGCCAAGCCGCGACTGGCTGCGACCAGCTTGGCCGCCGTCACCCAGCGATTGCCCGCGCCAAACAGCTTGCTCACGCGGGGCACCGTTTCCGTGCCGTAGGCCAGCGCCGCAATCGCTTGGCTGCCGCCCAGCTTGAACACCTGGCGCACGCCCAGCAGATCGGCGGCCACCAGGATAGCCGGGCTGACCCCGCCGGCCTTGTTTGGCGGTGTACACAGCACGATTTCTTTGCAACCGGCGATCTGCGCCGGCAGGGCGTTCATCAGCACCGACGACGGGTAGGCCGCCTTGCCGCCGGGGATGTAGAGGCCGACCCGCTCGATGGGCCGCCACACCCGCCATAGTCGCACACCCTCTTGCGGCGTGACCACCGCCTCACGCCCGACGTGCGTGCTGTGGAAGGCGGTGATGTTGCGCGCCGCCTGGGCCATGGCTTCCAGCAACGCCGGGTCAGCTCCCGCCCGCGCTGTGGCAAACTCAGCCTCACTGACGCGAAAATCGTCCAGTTCTACGCCGTCGAAACGCGCGGTAAACTCGCGCAAGGCCGCATCGCCCCGCGCCGCCACCGCGTCCATCACGCCCTCGATCACCGGCAGCACATCGGCAAAACCGCCATGCGCCCGTCGCAAGATCCGCTCCCGGTCCGCCGCGCCCAACGCACCTAGCCGTTTGACTGGAATGCGGAATGTGGCGTTCTGCGGGTCGCGGGGCGCAGTCTGAGGTTCCTGTTCCATGTGTGATTCTCCTCTTCGATTCATAAAGCAGTACACAAGCAACGGATTGTAGGAGGGTGGCTCCGTCCCGCGACCGTGGCTGCGATTTCTCCTCGCCAGTTGGCGCGCCTAATGCCGGATCACGAAACCTAGTGGGCGATCCCCTACGAGTACGGCGCACAGCCGTGCGCGACTACACCCACTAGGCTGCCGGCAAGGGCATTAGCGTGTGCATCGTCGCCAGCCCGGTCGCGGGACGGAGCCACCCTCCTACAATCCGTTAGCCCCCGCCGCTGGGTGGACCCGCTTCTTCCTGCCCTACAGGCTGCATCGTTACGTACACAATCCGCAATCCGCAATCAGATCAGCAGTTTCTCAATCGGCGTGACCAGGATCTCTGTCGCGCCGGCGGCGCGCAGGGCTTCGATGATCGCCCAGAACTCGTCCTCTTTGATCACCGTATGGACGGCCACCCAGTCTGGATCGGAGAGCGGCACGATGGTGGGCGATTTGAGGCCGGGGGTGAGTTGCTGGATCACCGGCAGCGCGGCGCGTGGGGCGTTCATCATCACGTACTTGTGCAGGCGGGCGGCCTGGGTGGCGCGCAGGCGCAGCAGCAGCCGGTCTACCGTCACCCGTTTGGCTGGGTCGTCCAGCACCGCCGGATTGGCGACCAGCACCGCCTGCGACTCTAGGATCGTCTGCATCGTCCGCAGATCGTGCAACACCAGCGTGCTGCCGGTGGCGGTTAGCTCCACGATGGCATCGGCCAGACCCAGCGCGGGCGCGACTTCGACCGAGCCGCTGAGGGTGACGATCTCGACCGCGATGCCCTGCGCGGCGAAAAAGCGGGCGGCGGATTGCGGATACGATGTGGCGATGCGCGCGCCGGCCAAATCGGTTGCGGCGCTGATGGTGGACTCTTTCGGCACCGCCAGCACCAGCTTGCAGTAGCCGAAGCCCAACGGCAGCAACTCGGCCACCGCCACGCCCTCTTCGTGCAACAGGTTTTGCCCGACAATACCCAGGTCTACCGTGCCGCTGGCGACATATTCCGGGATGTCGTCGTCGCGCCCGTAGAGCAGTGAGAGCGGGAAGTTGCGGCAGTCGGAGAACAGGCGCTGGCCGTAATTCTCGAACGACAGGCCAATGCTGTGCAGCAGGCTCACCGTCTCCTCGGTCAGCCGACCGCTGCGCTGCATCGCTAGGCGCAGGGTGCCCGCCCCATCGCCGCTCGGTTCGGCGACCGCCAGGGAGGTGCGTGTCTGTTTGGCGCGGTGAAGGCTCATATCTATGGCTCCTTTGGGGGCACAAAAAAGCCGCAGCGCCAGGGCTGCGGCATCGTCTATTGGGTTGGGGAGACCGCTTACTTCCGGTTGCGTGCGTCCCTCCGCCCATGCCACAGCCCACCATCGGGGTGATGATGCTCGTGATGATACTGGACGGTGCTGATCAGACGTAGGCGCACGGTTCGGTCTCCTATCGCTCGGTGGTCCGCATAACACAACGGAGCAGGTGGCGCTTGTGTGACGCTGTTGGGCCAGGCTGCACCGGGAACAGTGCCTGCCTTCCGGCGGACGAGGTGGCTGCCGGCGATCACGAAAACGCCGCCACTTGCCATTAGCGTTAGCCAGAAGCCCAGCAGGGCGTGGCCCGTCGCCGGCAGGTCGCTGGGCATGAAGCGAAAGGCCAGGGAACCCCAGCCTTCGCCCATATCCACCTGACCAGCAACCAAGCAAACCAGATATAGGTCGCTTGTGGGGATCGGTTGGCCCGACGAGAGGTGGGCCGGTAGCTGAAAGGTCGTTTCGGCATGACCGTTGCTGGTCGCCGGC
>JALYUO010000528.1 GCA_030853735.1 Chloroflexota bacterium | reverse complement strand
GGGCGGGACGGCGACCGCCGTGATCACCGGCACCCGCACCACCCTCGCCGCTACCCCCGTGCCGCCCACCGTCGCTGCCGGCTTTGTCACCGCCGATGGAGCCGTCGCCGCCGCCATCCATCCGAATAATCTGGAACTGGGCGGGCGCAGCTTCGGCGTGTACCAAGCGCCGGTCACGGCGAATCGCTGGCACACCAGTTTCGACCCCGGCCTCGCCAACTGGGTGCCGGGCGCGATCCTCAATTGGTCGTTTGCGATCTATGCCGATCAAGATGCGGCGACGACGACCCCGGCCTGGCTGGGCAGCTTGCAGCCGGGCAGCCCGGCGACGGTGCGGGTGGTGCAGGCCGATCACACGATCCGCAGCGTGGCCTTCACCCTGACCGCGCGCCGGCGCATCCGCCGCACGCAGACCGAAATCTTCAACCCCGAGGTGCCGGGGCTGACGGTGGCGGTCAAAGACGGCGCGGGCGACTCTTGGCTGTTGCTGCGCGGCAGCGAGATCGCGGCGGGCGACCCCCCGGCGCTACCGGCGACCGCTGGACCTACCCGCAGCGGACCGGCGGCTACGCCCGCGACCGGGCCGGGGCCGCTAGGAGGTGATCACCGCTAACCGGGGCCGGTCGCCCGTTGCCGCTTTCCAGCGGCCCTACAAGATTCGATTACTACTCAACCATACGAAAGGACACCCTGATGAACCCCAAAGACATGGCGCGCGGCCTGGCCGACCACCTGGCCGCCTACTGGCCGACCTATGTGGCGATCTTCACCGCCGCGTCCCTGGCCGGCCCCCTGCTGGGCGTGCTGGGCGAATTCCCCAACCCCTTTAAGATTCTGGCCTGCATCGTCAAAGATTGGATTCCGTGGGCGCTGCTGTTGGCGGCGGGCGTGGTCGCGATCATCTTTGCCATGCGCGTGATGAACAGCCGCGCCGGCGGCGATGTGCTGGGCATGGTCTTCGGCCTGGGCCTCGCCATCCTGGCCGCGATCTACGCCCTCGACCCGGCCAAGATGCAAAGCCTCGTTACCGCGCTGGGCGGCGGCGCCATTACCTTCGGCTCGTGTACCTAGTTCACTCGTCGGGGCGGCTCCGGCCGGCGGAGCCGCCCCGGTCAGGAGATCCCGATGACCTACCACCATATGAAGCCCTGGCTGTTTTTCGGCAAGTTCTTCTATATCTTCTCCTGGGCCAACCTGGGGGGCGTGGCCGCCGGGGCCGTGATCGCCGACCACCTCACCGGCCTGCTACCCCTGCCGCCCCAGGCGGTGTTTCTGGCCTGTATGGGGCTGGGCCTGGGCGCGACCTGGGGCTACCAGGGCCGCCCGTTCTATCAACTGGCGCTGCTGTGGGTGGGCTGGGCCGTGCGCCGCGTCGTCGCGCCCAGTACGCTCGAAGCGCGCAGCAGCGACTACTTTCCCCAGCCCGCGCCGCCGACCGGCGGGCGGGTGGTCCTGGACGGCACCCTGAGCCTACACCGCAGCGCCACGCCCGGCGGCAGCTTGCCGCCCATTGAACTGTTGCCCCCGCCGGCGATCACGCCGTCCCCGGTCGCGGCGGCCGCGCCGACATTGGTGCCGTTGCCGGTGCGCCGGGTGATCGTGACCAACGGGAGCGGGCCGCATGATGCAGAAGGAGCCACTAATGAAGCAACCCACTAAGCCGCTAAAGGTCCGCTGGGATGGGCCGGCGCTGCGCCAATTAACCCACCTCCTCCGCACGTTCAGCCCGCCCGTGAGCGGGCCCGCCGGCGGCGGAGAGAGCGATCCCCGCCCGGCGACCGGGGACATTACCCCATTACCCGATCCGGTGCCCGCTACTGAGCCGATCGGCATCCTAGATCCGCACGAGGATTAAGCCATGTTTCACCTCCTTCCCCCCTCGTTACGGCAGCGCCTGGGCCTCCCTGACCCCGGCACACCCCTCCCGGTCGGCTGCTGGCAGGTGCAATCCTTCGACCGGGGCATGGCCGATGCCGCCGGCCAAGCCGCCCAGGCGGTTGCGATGGGCGGCTACTTTTCCGGCCTGAGCAGCGACACCGGCACCCGCGTGCTGGCCGTGTCCGCCCCCTACAGCGCGGACGCGGCGCTGGCCTTTGTCGAGCGGCGACGGGCGGCGGTCGATCCCGGCGTCGATTGGCTCTATAACGGGATCGGCGGCTACGCGCTGGGCTTGCGCCACCTGTTGGATGATAGTGACTTGCGGAGTGTAGATTATTATCTGCTGGGCCATCCGGGGCGACGGGTGCCGGCGGCGGCGCTGGGCTATAGCGCGGCGGCCCACTTCGGCACCCCGGTCACGCCGTGTGAGTTGCCGCCCCTGTTCGGCAACTATGTAGACCGGGGCGGCTATCTGGCCCCCCGCGCCGGCCAGGGGCCGCTGATCGCCATTTACAGCGTCTATGAACTGATCGGCGGCTGGCGACCCGGTACGATTGACCGCATCCTGCAACTCCCCTTCCCGGTCTGGTTGGTCTTGGATGTCGAGAACCTGGGCAATAAAGCGCCCCGCCACCTGGAATCGGCCTATAACACCCTCTCCTCGCAATTGAACGCCCAACTTAAAATCGGCGCGGTGGATCCCCGCGCGGAAGCGACCCTCGCGGATGTGATGCGCGCCCAGCAGGAACTGGAGAACGACCAGACCTTGCACAAGCTGCGCCTGGTGCTGGCGATCCACGCGCCCGATGGGGACACCCTCGCCCAGTCCCGCGCCGAACTCGAAGGCGAATTGGCGACGATCATGAAGCTGCGCCCCGAACCCGGCCAGGGCACCGAATGGCTCAAATGGTTCAGTCCCGCCCCCCGCCGGACGATCCGGGCGCAACCGGCCGCGTTACCGGCCCTCAGCGCCGGGGTGGGCCTGCTGCTGCCCTTTGGCTATGCCACCAGCCAAGCCAGCGACGGGCTGCTGCTGGGGTTTGATCAGGTCAGCCGCAGCCCGATTCTCTATGACCTGTGGGGTAAGGCCGAGCGGTTGGGCGCGCATGGGCTGGTGCTGGGCAAGATCGGGTCAGGCAAGACGACCGTGCTGGAGAGCGTCGCCTGGCGGGCGGCGACCCTGCTGGATACCCAGGTCTTTGTCTTTGATATCCTGCGTAATTTCCTGGGCTTGCCCTATCTGCTGGGTAGTGGCGCGTGTATCTATCGCATCAAGCTGGGCGGTGGCGCGACTCTCAACATCTTGCAGCGGGTGTTTCCCGGTCCCAAAGACCTCAATAAGCAGATCGAACACGTCCGCAAGATGATCGGGCTGCTGCTCAACAGCGGCGAACGCGACGACGAGAGCGAGTCGGAACGCCGCACCTTCCAGCCCGCCGAGCGCGCCGCCCTCAACCGTGCCCTGACCGCGCTCTATAAACCCCAGTGGCATGACCCCCAGGCGACCGATCCCTTATTGGGCGACCTCTGTGCGGTGCTGGCCCCAATGCCGGGCGCGGGCGCGGACCTGGCCGCCGAGATTTATGACCTCTTTGTCGATCCTGATTCGGAGGTGAGCGCGGTCTTTAACCAGCCGACGACTATGGATCTGACCTTTCCGCATCAAGCCTACATCTTTGATGTCTACGAGTTGGATGCCGGCTATGCCGATGTGTATTACGCGCAACTCATCGCGGTGGTGGATTATTATCTGCGCTGTGGCGACCGCACCCGCAACGCCCTGGTGATTATGGACGAGTTTAAGCGCGTGGCCCGCAGCCCCTTCGTGGCCCGCATGGCCGTCAACATGACCAAGATCGGCAGAAACTTCAAGGTCGGCGTGTGGACGTCGGATCAGGATATTTCGTCCTACTTTATGACCCCCCAAGCCTCGCAAATCTTAGCGAACCTCGCGGTGGTCATGATCGGGCGGCAGGAAGGGGGGGATGTGGAGGATGTGCGGGCCACCTTCCACCGGCTCAACGAGGGCCACCAACGACAACTCCTGCGCGCCACCACCGGGCAATTCGTGGTGCGGGTGGACGACAATTACCACTGGGCCGACTACCGCTTGACCGAGATCGAACGCATTATGTTTACCGGCGACCGCCAAACGCGCCGGCGGCAACCCCGTGTCGCCGCCCGCCCGCTCGATTTGCCGACCAGCCGCTTACCCGCCGGGAGTGCCCCATGACCGGAGGACATTTGTTGACCAATATGGGGCGGTGGCCGTGGCCCACGGGGGGCGGAGTGGCGCTGCTGGCCGCCGGACTGGGGCTGCACAACGGCTGGAGTTGGGCGGCGTTGCCGGCAGGCGCGCTGCTGCTGGGCCGGCAGGGGGCCGGCCACCTCTATCCCTGGCTGGGCGAGCGCGCCACCGTGCGCGTCTATTATCGGTTGCCGACCCCGACCCCCGCACCCTGTTGCGCCACCTTGCTGACGCTGCTGGGGCAGATCACCGAGCAGGGGGTCCAAGCCGTGTGGCACCACGCCGGCGACGAGGTGGCGCTGTATGTCACCACGACCCCCGGCGGGGTAGACGCGCTGCGCGATCTGCTGGCCGCGCACCTGGCCGGGGTGGAGATCGTGCCCGTCGCGGCGCTGCCGGAACTAGCTGGGGCGCGCTGGTATACCCGCCGACCGGCCCAGGGGCACATCGCCGGCGATCTCGCTCAGTGGCTCACTATACCCGGCCCGGATCGGCAACTGCGGCTCGCGGTAACGGCGCATGGGGCGGCGGCGCTATGGGTGAGCGCGACCCCCTTCCCCGGCGGGCGATCCCTCTGGCGCGGCCCCGGCGCGGCGCTCTGGCGGGCCTGGACCGTGACCGTGCCGCACATCCAAACCGGCACCTTGCCGGCCCTGGTGTTCCCAGCGACCGATACGCCGGCGACCGCCGCGCTGGATAGTGCGCGGCTGCACCAGGAGGCCGGCGTATTCGCCGGATCGGCCGGTCCGGCCTTGACGCTGGGCTGGGCCAGTGGCAGCGGGGAGCCGGTGCAGATCGGCCTCACCCCGGCGCTCTCTGGACCCTTGCGCGTGCTGGGCAGCAGCAGCGCGGCGCGGGCGGCCACCGTAAGCCGGTTAGTCGCCGATGCCCAGGCCAGCGGCGCAGGGGTGCTGGCCGTACCCACGCTGGGAGAAACGACTCCAGCGCCCGCCGCCGTCGCCGGCAGCACCGCGCAGATCGATACCGAACACCCGGCGACCAGCCTGCATCTGAATCTGCTGGCCCCCGCGCCCGGCGACCGGGCGGCGGCGCTGGAGTCGCTGCTGACGGACCGCATCTCTTTGTTGAGTACCTATCTGGACTTGCTGGGCCTTCCGGCGTGGCTCACGGACGGCGGCCACCGGCTGCTCTTGGACAGCGCCCGCCTCGCGGCCCTGACCGCCTACCGCCAGGATACGCCCTGGCCCGATTTAGGGGAGGTGCTAGGCGGACTACAGCAGGCGATGAGCCCCCCGGCGCGGATCGGGGCCGAGCGCGCCGCCTGGATGGGCGCGAACACCCTACGAGGGCTGCCGACCGGTTTGGCCGCACAAGTGCAGACGCTCTTTGCGGACCTCGCCCAACGGTGGGCCACGGTGCCGGCGGCGCGCGCCGGACTGCTGGCGGGGCAGGCAGCGGCGCGCATCCGAGCCTTGCTGGGTCATCCTTGGCTGACCCGCCCCTGGCCGGATGCCCCCAGCCCGACGGCGATCTTCAACAGTCCTATCCCGGCCACCGTGCGCCTGCTACCGGCCCCCCGCGAGCGCGCCGCCCGGTCTATCGGGCTGTATCTGCTGCTGGGGGCCGTGGCCGCCGCCCAGGACCGCTGGCGGAGCGGGCAGCCCGGCGCGCCCCTGCTGGTGCTGCTGGACGATCCGACGGCCTGGCTGCCGGACGGGGGCTTGCCGGCCTACGCGGATCTGCTAGCCGCGACCGGCGTAACCCTACTGCTACCGAGCGCGACGGCCCCCACCGATCAGCTGCATCGCGCCGGAGCGTGGCTGGCGTTGGACTTGGCCGCCGTCCCCGGCGTGCCCGACCTGCCCGTGCGCCATCTGCCGGCGGGCGCGGCGCTGGTGCAGGGACCGGGGGCGACCGGCCCGGCGTACGCGACGGTGTATCTGACCCCGCCGCCCCCTGTCTCTGTCGCGGCGTAGGATCGGGCGCGCCGGGAAAGGAGTTAGATATGACCTTCTGGGATGTGATCAATTTTGGCCTACGGGTCAGCGGCGCGTTCGTCGGTATGGTGCTGACCGCATGGCTCTTACACTGGTGGCGGCAATGGCAAGCCAAGCATCCACCGAAATAGACGGAGGGAGATTCGCATGGAGCCGCAGTATTATCGCAATGGGGCCGCCTTGCTCGGCGCAGAAGTGATGCTCGCTTGCTTAGTCGGCACGGTGCCCGGCCTCGGTTGGATCACCGCAGCCCTGGCGCTCCTCGGCTGGAGCATAGCGACCGCTAGGCAGTCCCGCCCCACGCTGTGGACGGTCGGCACCAGTGGCTACGCGCTAGGGATCATCGCGGAAGGGGCCGGCTACAGTCTGATCCAGCCGGTGCTGTATCCGATCTGGCAGCAATGGGTACTTCCGGCGCTACCGGGCTGGCTCCCAGTGACCGTTGCGAACGCCACCCTTGGTGTGAGCCTGCCGAACCCTTTTATGGGCGGGATCGCGTTCCTGCGCTGGCTACTGACCGACGCGCAAATCGAGACGTTCAGTACCGCTAGCGCTGTGCTGGCGCTGCTGCTGCTGCTGGGGGCAATCTGTAGCCCCCCTTTGCCGGAGCCGGCGGGCTGAGATTTCACAACAAATACGCGCAAGGAGACGACCGTGCGAGAGGCTTCACCGGCCACCCAATGGATTCAGTTGACCCCCAACCACAGGTATTAGGAACAAAGGAGAGTACACCAATGGCCGGACGAGGCTTAAACAAAGTACAGATCATCGGCAACCTGGGCAAAGACCCGGAGATGAAGTACCTGCCCAGCGGCAAAGCGACTACGACGTTTTCGGTCGCCGTGGGCCGCACCAGCCGCACCGCTGAGGGGCAGGCGGAGGAGCAAACGGAATGGTTCCGTGTCGTCACCTGGGAGAAATTAGCCGAGACGTGTAACCAGTTTCTGCACAAGGGCAGCAAGGTCTATATCGAAGGCCGACTCCAGACCCGCACCTGGAAGGACAAGGACGGCCAGGAGCAGAAGATCGTGGAAGTGATCGCCCAAGAAATGCAGATGCTGGATAGCCGGCCCGAAGGGAGTAACGGCAGCAATGGGAGCGCCGGGGCGACCGGGCCGACACGCACCTGGGAGAATGGCCGCAGCCGGGTGACTGTGCCGGCGGGACCGGACGACGATGACGACGCGATCCCGTTCTAGGGACGGTGAGCGGGCACAGGAGCCACTAACGATACATGGGACCGATTATCTACCGCGCAAGGCGTTGGGAGGCAACTGAGGCTGTTACGGCCCCGGTTGCGTCCCCGCGCCGTTTGTGCTATGCTACGTCAATCCGGCAACAGTTGCCGGACATGACAAAACCCGCATCCCCTAGTTTTGCCGACGAGAGGGATACGGGTTTCAGACGCCGCCACGGCGACAAGAGTATCATAGCAAATTGCAGCTTGCCTGTCAAGGGGATGGCGTGCCATTGGGCCGCGATCTCGCTGATTGTTGGCTATTGTGCTCTTATTGTCGGGGTGGCTCACACCGAGGAGCTACCCGTATGAATCCCCCCGCTGAGAGCCAGGACCGCAGCTTCCTGGCGCGCTACGGCGCGATTGTCCTGCGCGGCGGCATCGCCGCCTTTCCCGCCGCCATTTTCCAATATCAGGCCGAACTCGCCCTGTCGCCCCAGGAAGTCTGGTTCATGGCCTATATTCTGGCCCGCAAATGGTCCACCAGCCTGCCGCGCCCCAGCTTGCGCCGGATGGCCGAGCGCAGCGGCTACAGCGAACAGCAACTCCACCGCATCAAGAACGGGCTGATCCACAAGGGCTACCTCACGGTGGTCGAGCGATATGCGGCTAACGGCGGCCAAGCACCCAACGGCTACGACTTCGGCGAACTCTTTGGCCGCCTCGAAGCCCTGCTCATGCGCGACAGCAGCGCCGGCGAGGAGGAAGCGGACGAGGGTGAATCCGCCGCGCCCCGCGCCTCCCGGCCGGTCCCAGCGACCGGTCATCCCCCCACTAACATCTATGTTAGTGCCCCCGCTAACAAAGGATCGCGAGGGGCGATCCCCCCTAACACGGCGGTTAGCCCCCCCCTAACGTCTATGTTAGTGGCCCCCCTAACAGCCGTGTTAGACGAAGAAGAAGCACGCCAACCAGAATCAAATAGAGCAGAACCACCCCCGCCCCCCGCCGCACATATCCCAACAAAGGTATCCCTCCCGGTGGTGGGGGTGGATGATAAACTGAGCGAGCAGCAGGGGAGCCCACCGCCTGCGCCACGGAACCGCCGCCGGCCCGTAGTAGCCGCCGTACCCGAGGCCGTGCAGGACGACACAGCGCAGATCGTGGCCGCCGGGCTAGCGACCGCCGCCGAAGCCCAGCGCCTAGCCCAGATCAGCTATGACCGGCAGGACCAAGAGGGATATGTTACAGAGCAGATCCAGCACGCCCTCAGCGATCCCGCGCTTCGCAATCGGGCTGCTGCGTTCAAGGCCAATGTGGAAGCCGGGCGCGAGTTTGTGCCCCCGCCCGCCTACCAGCCGCGCAGCGTGCTGGCCTATCGCGAGCGCAGCGGCCCCGACCCTTCAGACCCGTCCATTGCCGCCGCGTGCGCTACCACCGACGACCCCGTAGACCCGCCCGCTCCCGCCGAGTCAGCGGCACCCGGCGGGCCGGCGGCCTGCGCCGCCGTCTGGCAGCAGGCCACGCCTTACCTGCGCGCGCTCTGCCCGACCGAATACGCCACCACCTTGCGCTATGTGACCCTGGCCGCCCTCGATCCCGCCGGCGGCACCGCACTCTTGACCGTGCCCAATACCGGCCAGCGCCGCGCCGTCGAGCGCCTAGCCGCCCCCATTGCCCTGGCCTTGCAACACGCCGGCCAGCCCGCGCTTTGCATCCAGGTCGCTACCCACCCCGCCACCCCGCTACGCCCCACTCTGGTCGCCCCGCCTACCCGCACGAGGAGTACCGCATGATGACCCCCCGCCCCCCCGCCCCCCCGCCGGCGAATGAGGCACTGGCCGTCGTACAGCAAGTGCTAGGGCTGCTCTGGCGCGCCCTCCGCTATTTAGGCCGCCGCACCCGCGAACAGCCCCTGATTGGCCTGCTCTACTTTGTCACCTGGGGGCCGGGGCTGCTGCTGTTGGGCCAGAACGCCCATCAAGCCATCGCGCTGAAACTCACCACACCCTATCACCGGGTGGAAGCCGCATGGCCGCTCACCGGCGTGCCCTGGCCGCCGCCGATCCTGCTGGGGCTAGTCGCCGCCCTGATCGTCCCCCTATTTGTGGACAAATGGGCCGAGCGGCGCATGAATCACCTCCGCCCGCCCGCGATCAGCGCGGCCCTCGATGCCCTGCCGGGTGTAGCGATCCCGCCCGACGTGTGGGCCGTGGGCAAAGTCGTCACTCGCACCTGGCAACCCGATCCCGGTGAATGGACCCTCGCTCCGACTCCCGATCTCTTTCTGTTGGGGGGACCCCATCTGCGCGTCGGCACGCTCTTTATCGGCCCACCGGGGGCCGGCAAAACCTCGCTGGGCCTCGAACCGATTCTCTACCTGTGCGAACGCGAAGGCTGGGGCACCGTGGTCTTTGATGTCAAAGGCGACGATGTGGCCCCCGGCAAACGCCCCGACTACGACCCCGCCCGGCACGCCTTCGATGTAACCATTGACTTCACCCACCCCGCCCGCAGCGCCAAACTCAACATTGCCGCCGGGCGCACTCCCCGCGCCATTGGCGAAGCCTGGGGCGAGGCGCTGGGTTTTGACCCCAGCAGCGCCGACCAGTATTTCGTCGGCAATGCCCGCGCCGCCGCCGGCAGCCTCGCCGCCGTTCATCATCGGGCCTGGGGCACCATCCCCAGTTTCCGCCGCGTGTTGGCCTATCTGCGCGATCCCGCCGCTCGTAAAGACCTAGCGACCCAATTGCGGAAGGCGGGAGCCGGGGCTAAGAGTGATGAAGCACTGGATCTGGCCCGCATTGAGCAACTGCTGGCCGCCAAAGATACCGATCCGTTGGGCCGCTTAGATTTGGCGCTGGCACCGCTGGCACGGGGCGAGATCGCGGACCTGCTGGTGACGGATGACAGTGGAGTCCGCCTGTGGGATCTGCTGAATGAAGGCAAGCGCGTGCGGGTGATCCTGCCGGTGGAGAAACACCCCTATATCGCGCCGATTATTGGCCGCCTGGTGCTGGCCCAGTTCACCGCCGCCGTCCTCGACGGCACCTGTGGACCGGGGCGGCATAAAGTGGCGCTGGTCGACGAAGCGCGCCACTTTATCACGCCGACCGCCGTGGGTGGCATGGCCCAGGCGCGGGCCAACGGCGGCTGCTATGTGATGGCGGTGCAGGACTTAGCGCAAATCGCCGATCCGACGTTACGCGCCCAATTCCGCGCTGTCTGCGGGAATGTGGTGTTAATGCCCGGCCTGGACAAAGAGGATGCCGACACCTACAGCGCGACCTTTCCGAGCGGGGAACGGCTCTTTATCAGCCATTCCACGACGAGCGGCAGTAGCACCAGTCGCACCGACAGCACCGGCAGCGGATCGCATCACGCCGGAAGCAGCCGCCAGCAGAGCCACGGCAACAGCACGGCCAGCAGCGCCGCCAGTGGCGAAACCCGGCAGGTCCGCGAACGGCGCGACTGGCTGGCCGGGGAGATCCGCTATCTCCCGCAAGGCCATTTTCTGATTGAACGCCGCGACGACCGGGGTACGATGACCCCCCCCACCGTCGTCGCGGTGAGCCACACCCTGGCCGCCGCCTGCCGCCACGATCAGCAGATCGGGGCCAACTTGCGCGGGGCACCCCGCCCGACGGGGCTGCCGCCGATTGCTTTAATCCCGGCCCCCACGGCGGGCGTACCGTCCAGCGCGACCCCGGCCCCGCCCGCCGCCCCACCCCTTGCGAACCCAACCCCCACCGCCGCGCCCCCCCTGCTCGGCGTAGCGCCGGCGACCGCCCGATTGCCCCTACCGCCCGCTGTGGATCCGCGCGCCGCAGAACCCAACGACCTCGCGCTGCCCCTGCCGGACCCGCCCGGCGACGAGGTACTGGATGGTACATATTGGGGCCAAGCGCCGTCCGCCGCAGATGACCCGACACAGACCGCCCCCGTTCAGGAGCCAAGCACCGCGGCCACCGAGCGCAGAGAGCCGAGCGGCCCTAGCACCCTGCAAAACCCCGCCAGCTCACCCCCTAGCTATCACCGATCCCCGACCATCCCTCTCTGGCGCGGCCCCCGGCAACGGAGCCGCGCTGTGAGCCGGAGGCCGGTCCCCGCGCTGCCGCAACTACGGGCTACAGCCCGAAACCAACCGGCTCCGGCTGCCGTTACTGCTGCCGCCGCGCCGATTGGTCCTGCTGACTCCCGGCGCGCCCCAGTGCAGGCCACGGACTCCAGCGCTCCAGGCGCGGCGGCGGCACTGGAGTGGCTAACGGAACTAGCTACCATGATCAGCACCGCCTTACAGGTGGATCAGAGCGAAGCCGCGACGTGGATTACGGCGGCGGTAGATCACCACTGGTCCGCAGCGATGGTGTTGCGGTTGCTGGCCGAGGTGCAGGCTGATCCTAATATCACCCGCCCTGCGGCGATCTTTAAGCGCCGTATCCTCGCGAACAAGCCGCCGGTCGGCTGATGGCCCATCGGTTTGCGGCCCGCCAACTGACTACCCGCGACCGCGAGTTGCTGCGCTGGATCGGACAGGCGGGGATCGCCAGTGAAGGGCAGATCCACCGCCGCTACTGGGCGGGCAAGCGGCTGGGCACCGCCCAGGACCGCCTATTGCAGCTTCGCAAGGCGAAGTTGGTGGAACAGCACCGGTGTGACGTGGCCCGGCCCGGTGAAACGGTCTACACCCTCACCCGCAAAGGGCGCTTGCTGTTTGAGCAGGCCGAGCGATCCCGCTTACACGTCGGGCTACCGGCGGCCCATGAAATTAAACAGCAGTTGGTCGCCCAGGATGCCTATATCTATCTCGCCGCCGAAGTGCAGGCTGCCGGCGGCACCTGGGGCGACTGGCGCAGCGAACGGGAGTTACGCAGCGAGTTTCGCCAAGCGCAAAACGCCGCAACCGCCGGCGGCCCGTCCGCCCCGACCTGGGAGATCGCGGATGCCCAGGCCGTCTGGACCGATGCGACCGGCAGCGTGCAGATCGTGGATGTGGAGATTGACGGCCAGTATTACGGGAAGATGTTAGCCCGCAAGCTAGCCCGTTTCGGCGGCAGTGGCCGCCCGACGGTCTGGATCTGTGATAATCCCCGCCGCGCTGCCAATATCGCGCGGGCGGCGGCGGCTTGGCCGACGATTCGCGTCATTACCGTCTAGGAGATCCCCATGACTCATGCCACCCAACCGCCCCTTGCGTCCGCGATCCGCCGTCTTGCGGCCACCCAGCACCGCCCGACGGTGCCCCAACAGCGCGTCCTCGTGGCGCTGGCCGCCGCCGATCAGACCATCGCCCAACTACAGGCCCAGGCGATCCATACGGGCACCCGGCGCGCCCTCGAACAACTGGTCCAGCGCCTCGCGGAGTATAGCTGGGTGGGAGGCGTGCCGGGCCGCGCCCCGACCGGGCATCGCCAAGTGATCTATTGGCGGCTGTTACCGCTGGGAGCAGCGGCGGCCGGGCTGCCGCTACCCCGACGCACGCCCGGCCCTCCCCCCCAACCACGCGGAGCCAACCAACTGCCGACCGCCGCCCAGCGCGAAATCCTAGAGCTGCTGACCGAGTTCCGGAGCCTGACCACCGCCCAAATCGGCCCGTATTTGTCGGCCAATATCAGCCTGCGTGCCCTGCAACTGCGCTTGACCGGGCTCCGCGAACGGGGCTGGCTGGGCGATACCCGCTTACAGCCGGAGCGCGGCGCACGCAGCCAACGGGCCTGGACCTTGCTCCCCGCCGGCGGCGCAGCGTTAGGGCTGGCCGACCCGTTGCCCGCCCCGGCCCCGGCCACAACGCTGCGGGCCTTACTCATTCCGGCGGACCCCCTGCCGCCCTTACCAGAGAAGGGGCAAGCCGTCTTAGAGTTATTGGCGCGCTGGAAAGCCTTGACCACGGAACAGATCGCCCGCCACTTGTGGGATCAGTGGCCGCTGACGGGCTATTTACAAGCCGTCCTCACCGACCTGAGTACCAGGGGCTTTGTGCGCGAGGGGGATCTCACCCCCGAACAAGGCGAACGCTCACCCCACTACTGGCAACTTACTGTTGGGGGGGCGCGGCAGGTGGGTTGCCACTTTGATAAGCAATATCGGCAACGTCCGACCCGCACCACCATCACCCAGCGGGGAGTCCTGCTCGCACTGAGCCGCCAAGTCGCCGCCGCCGGGTGGCACCTGATCCCGCCCCATGTTGCCCGCCCCAGCGATCCCTTGCGCGAAGATTCGGCCCAGGTGCAGCGATTGACCGTCACGGTGCTGGACTATTTGACCCGCGACCTGGCCGCCCGCGCTACCGCCGGCGAATCGGCGCAGATGCTCGCCGAGGACCGCGTCCAGGTGCAGGCGGGGCAGATCGGTGCGATCTTACCGCGCTTCGTCAATGATTGGGTGGCCTATTTACCGGACCATCCGGCGCGCACGGTCTTGCTGATTCCCCACCCGCCCGCCGCCGGGCTGGGCTTTTGGGCCAACAAACCCCAAGCCGCCCGCCGCCCCGATGAAGCCCCACGCCGCGAATCGCGGCTCGAACGCTATGGTCGCCTCGCCGCGATCTTGCCGGTGATCGCCGTCTTTCCTGATGCCACGACCGCCGCCCCCTACACCACAATTCTAGCGGCGGGCGGCTTTGGCTGGGCCACCGTGGGCGAGATCGCCGCCCGGCTCGACCGGCTCTAAGGCCGGCAACGGGCTGCGCCCGGTTCGCAAAACGGGGCCGATCTAAGAGGATCGGCCCCGTTCTTTTTTTACGCTATGAACGGCGTTCGCGTAGGTATGTAACGCCCGGTGCCGTATACCTACGCGAACGGAGCCATAGCCCGCGCAGGTTGCACTCCCCACGCGGGCAGAGCGCCCTAGTCCTGCTAACCCCTTTTGACCCCGCGCTGCCGCGCGCGGGGCAAGGGTCGCTGCGGCGACCTCAAAAGGGGAGCAGTCCGCGGGCGCTCTGCCGAGGGCGGTTCGCATGGGGGGGGGGGATAGGGGCAGGCGGCGGCGCGGCCAGGGAGCCAGTCGCCAGCCCGACACCGGAGCCACAGGGGAGGAAAAGCTACGGGCCAGGGACGAGGTTCGCATCAGAAAAGGAGCCAGCCCACGCCGACTACCCGCAAGCCGTAGCCCCTACCGACACCACCCGCCCGACCAGGATCGGCCCGCAAGGACGGCCACCCCGACAGCATCCCTACCGGATCAACAGAACCCTCCCCAGCCCCAGACAGGCTAACAGCATGGAGCGCGGCAGGGCCACGTACAAGGGCAAGTGATAGGCCCAGGATCGTCTAGCGACCAATCCCCAACTCCCTAGTGACGGGATCACGCGCCCCTAGCGAAGTCGGTACACGCCAGAAGGCGGCGATATAGGGCGAATTTGGCCCCATCTACCTTTCCGCTTTTTCTATTGCTTACAACATATATATAATAGAACAACGGGATAATGAATGAGCTGCAAAGCAGCCAACGATGCAGCAGTAGAAGGAGCCAGTACCATGAAATGCAAACTCTTTTGTCGGTGCAACTGTCTAACCGAGTGCAGCTTCTGTGTTATGCAAACCCAAGTGGAGGGGGAATATGATCAGGCGGCCCAGCACAGCGCCGTACCCGCCACAGTGCAAGCCGAACGCAACGCCGAGGATCAGGAGTGCCGGATCGCCTACCCCAATCCGCCTGAACACAATGCTATGATCGCCGCCCGTAACCGCCGCCGGGCAGCAGACGATGCTGCGCTAGTGGCACTCCAACAAGCCGGTCTGTTAACGATCTGACACTAACCTAACGGCCCGCCGCCCGGCCCACCAGGGCGGCAGAAAGGCACTCCGATGCAACTACACATCCCTGCTAAAACGCTGAAAGACGCGCTACAGATTGTCGCCAAAGCCGCCCCCAGCCGCAGCCGCTTGCCGATCCTGGATTGCTGCTTGATCGAAGCGACCAGCGACAATACTGTAACCCTCAGCGCGACCGACTTGGAGATGTTCACCCGTACCCAGGTGGCTGCCCAGGTCCAGACCCCCGGCGCGGCCACCGTGCCGATCAAGGAGCTAGGCATATGGCTACAAGCGATTGCGGCGGGCACCACCGTCACGCTGACCACGGACGGCACGACGGTCCAGGCGACCGGCGGCGGCTACCGCACAACCTTGACCGGCCAGCCGGTGGCGGACTACCCGACGCTGGCCTTGCCCAGCGCGCCGCCGGTGGTCAGTATTCCCGTCGCGGTCTTGCGCGAAATGATCCCCCAGGTGCTCTTTGCCGCCGCTCAGGATGCCGCCGACCGGCCCGCCCTGGCGGGGGTGTTATGGCGGTGGGAGGGCCGCACCTTGACCCTGGTAGCCGGCGACGGCCACCGGCTGGCCGTGCGGCGGGCGGGCTGCTTAGGGCGGGCCAGTGGGCAGGCCAGCCAGATGAATATCCCGGCGAAAGCCATGCGCGAGTTAGGGCGGGTCCTCGCCACGCGATCAGGGGCCACGGTCCAGATCCACCGCCACCCGACGACCGACGCGATCCTGTTTGTGGCCGGGCGGGTGACGCTGGGCACCCAAGTACTCGAACGGTTCCCGAACTGGGAAAGCACGATCCCGACCAATGCGGCGACCCACAGCTTGACGGCGACCGGCGCGCTATTGCAGGCGGTGGAGAGTGTCAAACCCAGTCACCCGACCGACCTGCACATGGTCTATTTGACCATGACCCCGGCGGACGCGGGCGCGCCCGGCAGCGTCACCGTGGCGAGTGAGATCGCGGGCACGGAACGCAAAAGCACGGTGCAGATCCCCGCCCACATCACCGGGCCGGGCGGCAGCGTAGCCTTTAATGGCCGCTACTTACGCGAGGTCTTACGGGCCATGCCGAGCGCCCAGGTGGAGATCGACACCGATAGCAACGGGCAGGCGGGGCTATTCCGCCCGGCCCAGATGGGCGAATTGCTGCATATTATCATGCCCATGAGCAAAGCGGCCTAGTCCCCCGCCGCACACCCGCGCCAGGACCGCCGATCAGGGATCGGCGGTCCTTTTATTTGTCGAAAGCGGTCCAATTGGTCTGCTTACTTTTTCCGCTTTTTTACTTGTATACAACATATAATAATTAAGAAAGTAGCAACGCGGCCCGCGCCGCCCACCGAACGGAGAGGAACCGACCAATGCAGAAATGTGGGAAGATGCAGAGAGTCATTGAAGCCCTAGCCGGCAAGCACGGTCTGGATTTGACCCAGACCGAGGGACACCTGAAACTGCTCAATGGCCCCTATATGCCGCTTGTGATCGAGAAGATCGGGCGGCACCTCGTTAGCGTGACGCATTACTACTATCAAAATGGGGACGCTTGCGCCGACCCCGATATGGTGTTTTACACCGGCGACGGCGGCTGGATGCCGGTCGAAATTACCCAGGTGCTAGGCTATCGGCGCTGCTTGACCTTCAACGACGCGGGGCACCCGGCGGGGATTGATGCCCGCGCCTATGCCGAATTAATGCTGTTCGCGGAGTTTTGGGCCGTCAATCTCCAGCAGCAAGGTTGGCTCGACCAGGGCCACCCGCCTGACCCCGCTGCGCCGCCCAGCCCCGCTCCTTGGCCGGTGCTACCCGCCGCCCCGCCGCGTGGCGTGCTGATCCCGTTCTAGCCCGACCGGGGCCGGGCACCCACCCGGCCCCATCCCGGCGGACGCGCCCGTATCCGCCACAGTGAGGAACCCCAATGTCTCCCAAGTTTTACATCACGATCCAGATCGAAGGCGCACGCCACCTAGCCGGCGTCAGCGAGACGCTAGAGGATTATGGCTTCGAGCCGCACGAGAGCCAGAGCATGGAGGGCCGGCCCATGCTCACGGCGGCAGATACGTTGATCTTGCCGGACAACGCGACCCTGATCAGCTACACCGACGAGTTAGCGGCCTGGATTTGGCGGGCCAATGGCGGGCCGTGCGTGGTGCGCGTGCTGCCGGTGGTCTTGCCGGAGCGCACGACCGAACTGGTGCGCGGGCCGGCCGACTATGCGCGGTTTGCGGCGCACGTCCTACCCCCGGCGGAGGACGCAGATCCGGTGGATGGGTTCGCATAAGATGGAGCCAGGGGCGGCGATATTTGTCAGCAAATCCGCCGCCTAACCCTTTCCGCTTTTTACCTCTTATAACACATATATAAATCACAGAGGACGTTTTCACCACTCACCCAAAAGGAGCCACACCATGAGTCGCACCTTGAACGAAGTCCGCTTGATCGGTCGCCTGGGCCAAGCGCCGGAGATGAAATACACGTCCGGCGGCACCGCCATCACCACCTTGCGCCTCGCCACCAACCACCAGACCCGGCAGGCGGACGGCAGCCGCCAGGAAGAAACCGACTGGCACAGCATCGTCTTGTGGGACAAGCTGGCCGAAACCGCGAACCAGTATCTCCAAAAGGGCAGCCAGGTGTATATCGCCGGGCGGCTGCAAACCCGCTCCTGGGAGAAGGACGGCCAGCGTCAGTACCGCACCGAGGTGATCGCCGGCGAACTGATTATGCTCGACCCGGCGCAGGCTCGGCCAGGGCAAGCCGCCGACGATCCCGACGAAGAACCGGCGTTTTAGGGGGCATAAGGGGTCACATAGGCACCCATCACCCGCCTATGTGACCCCTGAGCGCGCCCAGCGACCCGTCTACCGCTTGACACGGTTTCTATATTCATGTTATAATCAACATAGAGTTACTGGACTGGTGGCACGCACTCGCCCCCGCTACACGGAAAGGATCGGTCGCCATGAATGTCCCCGACGAGCGTAACCGCAACAAATTGTATGACGCGCTGGCCTCCGGCGCACTGGTCTTCACCGGCGACATGTACCCGGTCGCCGACAGCATCCTCGAACGCTGCTTCAGCGTCGAGTCCACTTCTGCCCCCGGCACCGATTACACCGTCACCCTGGTGCAGCACTGGGATCTGAGCAGCACTTGGACCTGTAGCTGCCCGTGGGGGCAAAAGCAGGGTTCGTTCGGAGCCACCCACACCCCGCCCTGCAAACATTGCCTGCTGGTTTGGTATCACACCCTGCCCGATCAGGCGCGAATCGATCTCTTGCGCGCCGATGCCGGGCTAGCGCGGGCCACGCTTGCTGGAGCCGCGCCGCTACGGGCAGCGCGGGGTGCCCGTAGTCCGGTGTAACTTACCAGGGGCCGGGACACGGGTCCCGGCCCCCTACCCGACAGGAGCCGACGATGACCGACGACCGCCCCGCCGCTGCCGCCGCCCGCGAGGCCCGGTTTCAGCAGGCGGTGCTGGCTGCCCACCACACCATACCGGAGCCGCTGCCGCCGGTGGAAATCTCCGCCCGCTTGCGCGCCGGGCGCGAACGCCTGGGGCTGACCCAGGCGCAACTCGCGGCCCAGGCGGGTATCAGTCAATATCTGCTGGTGCGCGATCTGGAAAACAGTAGCGACCGGGAGCGTAACCCCCTCAGTTTGGTGGCCCTGGCCGGCGCGCTGGGCGAGGATTGGGACTACCTGGGCGCAATGGCTCCCCCGGCGATTGTTCCCGGCCCCGGTCGCGCATTGGCGACGGCACGCATTGCGCGGGGCTGGACGCTGGCCGCACTGGCCGAGCGCACCGGCCACGGCATCAACACGCTGTATCAAATTGAACATGGCCGGATGAAAGGCAGCCGGCTCACCTGGACCGGCACGGCGCGAGCGCTGGGCCTGACCGCAGCGGACTTGGCTCCCCAATTGGGGTCTACCAAATAAGAGGCACCGGATGACCCATCACATCGGCCAACAAGTCGAATTGCGCGTCGCCTGCGGGCCGTTCGTGCGCGGCCAGGTGGTGACCATCCAGGCGCTAGAGACGATAGCAAGCCCCAGCTTCGCCCTGACCTGTTGCGGGCACCGCACAACCGCGACCGCCGAGGACTTCGGCGCAGTGCAGGGGGAACTGCCCACCACCGAGGAGCTAGACATGGCACGGAAGAACAGCGCCGATTTGTCGGCAAATAGCGCAGATCCTGCCGGCGACCAGAGGATTGAGGAAATCACAGAACTGGGCGCAGCGCCGGTTGAATACCCAGTCGGTCAGTTGGTCGCGCTGCCGCTGGCCTTGATCGACCCTGACCCCGATAATGAGCGCGCCGACTTGGGCGACCTTGCTGCACTAGCGGCCAGCATGGCTGTCAAACAAGAAGAACCCATCCAGGTGTACGCAACCGCCGAGGGCCGCTATATGAACAAAACCGGCCACCGGCGCGGCGCGGCGGCGCACTTGCTGGGCTGGCCGACCATTGCTGCCTTGATCGTGGAACCGCCCGCCGATGCCCGACGGCGCACGCTGGGGCGCATCGTCAGCAACTTGTTGCGCGAAGATCCCAATATCATGCTATTGGCCGAGCGACTGCGCGACACGCTGGCCGGCGGCGACGTGGACCAGACGGCGCTAGCGAGGCAGTTAGGCAAATCGCAAAGCTGGATCAGCAACACCATGCGCCTGCTACACCTGCCGGAGCCGGTGCGCGCCCTGATCAGTGCCGGCAAGCTGACCGCCGGGCATGGGGTGGAGTTACTGCGAATTCGGCAGCCCGACGTGGAGTATTGGAGCGGGCAACCCACGGGGCGCAGTGCGGCGGATGAGCAAGTCGCCATGGCCGAGGAGGCCATCCGCGACCTGTGGAGTGTCGGGCATTTGGCGCAACGCATCACGAGTTATCTAAACGAACAAAACAGCGCCCGCCAACGGGCCGAGACCCGCGCTCGTCAAGCGGCGGAGGCCGTGGCTGCCCTGCGCGCCGCCACCGCCGAGAAGGGGCGGATCGCGCAGGAAGCTCAGGCGCGGGGCGACGATCCCCAGGCGGCGCAAGCAGCCGCGCAGCAGGCCCCACCGACTAAAGAGCAAGAAGCGCGGGACCGCGAGGCCACCCGCCGGCGGGAGCGGGGCGCGGTGGCGGCCGCAGTGATTGATCGCGTGATTGGCTACACGCCGGGCGCGCCGCCGTCCCTCGAACACTTGCGCCTGCTGGGGCGGATGGCGCTTACCGCCACCGGGCGCTTCGGGCACGGCGACGGTCAAGCGGCGGATCCGCTGTTGCAGGCGCTGGAAGCGGCTCCCGATCAGGCGAGTCTGCTGGTGATCTTGGGTACGATTGCCCGCACTGGCCTGCCCCTGGATAGCGAGGAGCGCGCCTTGGCCGGCCACTACTATGTGCAGCAGTGGGCGGACCAACGCTGGTGCCTCAATGTGCGAATAGCCGACGAATTATTGCGGCAGGGCAAGATCGTCAAAATCTCACACACCACGCTGGTGAAGGACAAGCCCCGCCCAGCGGCGGCCAGCGGCGATGCGGCGGTCGCCGCGTGAATCGCGGAGCAGCAGCTATACGTGTTATATGGGCCTATGATGTATGATCCGCAGCGGGGCCGGCCCAGTCGGCCCCGCCACCAGGAGCAGGGAGTGTGTAATGAGCGATGATCGGTTCCTTAGCTTGCGGGAAGAGCGCCATATTGATTTTTATGGGGATCTCGTGACCGCCGTGTTGCTCGAAGAACAGGGGCAGCAGCAAATCTACATCCCGATCCGCCCGATTGCGACTTACTTGGGGCTGGATTGGTCGGCGCAGTCCCGCCGCTTACATCGGACCCAGGTGCTGGCGGAAGTGACTCGTTCTGTTGCCATGACGGCAACAGAAGCCGGCGGGGAGCGGGAATTACTCTGCCTCCCCTTGGATTATTTAGCGGGCTGGCTCTTTGGCATCGACCCAACGCGAGTCAAGCCGGACTTGAAGGAAAAGGTCTTGCGCTACCAGCGGGAGTGCTATCATGTCCTGGCCCAAGCATTCCGGACCGAGGCGTTGGCGGTCCTCACTCCGGCGACCGCGCACCGCGATCCCCGCGTGACGGCGTTGGCCGGGCAGATCGACACCGTGCGCGCCGAGCTGACCTTCCTGCGCGAACACCTGAGCGCGATTCTGCTGGCCGAGGATCGGATCGAGGATGTGGCGGGGCGGTTAGAGCAAGCGACGACGCTGCTGGAGCGGATCGTCGGGGAGCAAGCCCAACAGGCCGCCCAAGTCGAAGATACGGCCGACTTGGCGGCGGGCCTCGCGGTAGCGGTCGCCAAGATCGATGAGCGCACGACGCGCCTTACCCCGGCGCATTGCCGGGCGGTGCAGGACCAAGTGACGTACATGGTCGAGGAGAGTGCGCGGCAGCGCAAGGCGCTATCGTACAGTTGGATCTATGGGCGGCTCAAACAGCAATTCGGGGTCGGCAGCTATAAGGAGATCGACGACGACTATTTTGAGCGCGTCATGGCCTATTTACGCGACGCGCTGCACCAAGTGACCGGCCACGCCGCCCCGGAGCAACAGCCGTTATTTTAGCGGGAGAACCATAGCATGATCCTCGAATGTGACTATTGCGGGCGACCGTTAGGAGCCGCCGACGTGGTCGGGGAGAGTCGCCGGTGTGTGGGCTGTAGTGGCCCGGTCGGTCCCCACCGGCCCGCCGCGCAGACCGATCCGGCCCTGGTCGCCGCCCGCGCCGCGTGGCAGGCACAGACCAACGCGCATAAACAGCGGCTGGGCTTGAATGGCCCGCAACGGGCGGCGCTGACCGGCGCGCTGCTGGGGCGGCGGTCCCTCTGGGCTTGCACCCCGGCAGAACTTTATGAGCAGATCGCCGTGCTGGAGTCGCTACAGAGCGCCGCCGAAGTAGACCGCTTCATTTATCGGCAGCAACTCGAAGGAGGGACGTAAGATGCCACCGCCGATCCAGATCGCGTGGACCCCCGTCGAATACGCGCGGCGGGCCGCGCGGGCGGTGGCCGGGCAGATCGCGGCAGACGGCCTGGCGACGATCACGCCGGCCCAGGCCGGGGGAGGGCTGTTGAGTACCGAACAGTTAGCGGCCATTGGCGCGCTGAGTAAGCAACCGCCGGCGGCCTTCGTGGCGGCGGCGCTGGACACGCAGATCGCGGGGGAGTGCGCGCTGGGCCGAGAAGGAGAGAGCTAATGTCCGTCTTCCACTAAGTAGCAGACGCAATCATACAGCTAATGGGAAACATACTGCTTGGCGGGATCGAATTGATCGGCATCGGCCTCGGTGTAGTGGGCGTATTGCAGATCATAGCCGTTCTATACTATCGGCGGCAGCCCGACGAACTACCAGAGGAAATCGATTAGTGTGTTGGTGTGTTGCCCAAGATTAGCAAAAGCGCACTATTTCTTAGCAAAATAGCGTAAGAAAAGAGAGATTATATTACTCTATTGCCCCATTGGAAGGTACTGTTATGGATCTGGTCCGCATTGAAGTGCCGCAATTGATTTTGCCGGATGCCGCGATCCTGGCCGGGCAACTGGCTCCATCGAGCATCGCCGAATACCGCACTGATATTGCCGGCTATTTGGTCTGGTGCCAGGGTGCCGATCTGCCGGCGCTGGCCGCGCCCTCGTTGGCCCAGTGGCGCACCCACCAGGCCCAGGCCACCACCCTCAGCGCGGCGACGATCAATCGCGCCCTGGCCGCCGTCAAGCGCCTGGTCAAAGAGGCGGCCGCGCAGGGCTACATCCACGCCGACATCGCCGCCCAGTTTCACGGCGTGGCCGGGGTCAAGGCGAAGGCGTTGAAAGACCGCCAACGGTCCCACGCCCGCACCCGCATTACCCCCGAAGATATGCGACGACTGCAAGAGGCACCAGATCGCACCACGCTGAAAGGGCTACGCGACGCGGCGCTGCTGGCCGTGCTGGCCGGGTCGGGCTTGCGGGCGAGTGAAGCGGCGGGCTTGACCGTGGGCATGATTCGCAAGACAAGTCAGGGCTGGCTGCTTGATGTGATCGGCAAGGGCCAGAGCGAGGCCCGCGAAGCGTTGCTGTCGGCGGAGGCCCACCGGCTCCTATGGGCGTGGATCGCCGCCCGCCCGGTCTTGGCCCCGCACGTCTTTACGGCGTTCGCGGGGCGCGGCGCAGGACGGGTGACGGACGCGCCCATGTCCGCTACGTCCATTTGGCGCACGGTGCAGGCATATGCGGTCGCCTGCGATCTGGCCCACATCAAGCCGCACGACTTGCGCCGCTTTTTGGGCACCCAGTTGGCGAAGTCCGATATTCGCAAGGCCCAGAAGGCATTAGGGCACAAGAGCATTGAAACCACCGCCCGGCATTATGTCCTCGATGAATTAGAAGTCGGGTTGTCGGATGGGTTGTATTAGTGCGTTGATAAGATGTGTTAGGTTCGCAAAGAGAGAGGAGTGCGGTCTATAGAGCGTATTTAATTAGTGCAAAAGAGGATGATATACTGAAATTGGTCTGATATTAGCCCTATTTCGCTTGACAACTCTATACTATTAGTGGTATAATAGCTATATAAGTTAGAGTTTTAGGAGGGGGCGGACCAATGGCCGAGCGGAAATGCCAATACTGCAATCAAGTGTACCAACCGCGCACGCGGTTACAAGGCTTTTGCAGCAGCAAGTGCAACCGCGCCGCCCGGCAGGGCAGCTATCCCGCCCAGCGTAAAGCCGCCCTGGCCCGCGACGGCTACCAGTGCCAGGAGTGTGCGGCGACGGACGCGCTCGAGTGTCATCACATCACGCCCCTCGCGCAAGGCGGCACCCACGCCTTGACGAATCTGCAAACCCTTTGCCATGACCACCACCAAGTCAAGCACCGGAGAGGAAGCCATGACCCCACAAGAGCGCGCCGCGCTCCGCGCGATCCGCCGCATTTACGATCCGCTGGCCCTCTGCTATGGCCTCAGCCAAGTCATGCCCAATGGCCCGGCGGATTGCGATCACACCTATCGCCACACCCGCGCCCGCTTCGCGGAGTACGCACCCGACGTGGACGTGGACCACTACCTCGCCCTGCTGGCGAAGCTGGGCGGCCACTGCGATTGTGAGATCGGCCTGAATGTCTGTGCGCGCTATGTGCCGGGGGCGTGAGCGGCGGACGCGGGCGTATCCGCCAGATGCCGCGTGCTTGGCGGGCGCCGCTACTAGGGGTAAACCCAACAATGCTACGGCGAAGCGCAAAGTAACAGGTCTGTAGTAGTTGATAAACCCGCGCTTTCGCGGTACGAAGTTCCCAGATCAGGGGTTGTGGGAACTTTTCGAGTACTACAAAACGTAGTATAAGGATGGCGTAGGCACGACCCTGATCCCGAATCCAGGCAAAAGCGCCCAAGTTCCCACACCAAAAAGCAATGCGATACTTTTTGAGCTTTTAAATGCTCTATTTCATCTACTACAGGCATGTTACTTTGCGTTTCGCCGTAGCATTGTTGGGTTTGGGCCTTAATGTCCAATGATCCGCAATTAGAAGAGTTAGTGTATTCATTTCTCGAAAATATGGACCCTAGAGTTGCTGAATATAGCGGTGTTCGGGCCATGTTGGAGCAGGGTCCAAATTTAAGATCCGCGCTCAACACTTATTACTCAGGAGTAGGATGGTAACAGTTAGAGTGCGTTAAAGAAGTTCGTAGCTCGTGCCTAGCAGATTTCGATCTCAGGCAGCTTTTTGTAACTACTCAGCTACTATATGGCGGATCTAGCTCTGCTCTAGGCACTATATATTGTGGTTGCCCATTCGCACGCTGCGGGCGACAATCGCATTTTGGCCGCTTCTTCGTGGCAGCCTTACTATATGTGGTGGTCTATCATGTCCAATAGGCATATGGACACGACGTGGGCAAAATGTGCAATGGCGCGAAAGTCGCCCTGTGCAGACCACGTCACATGATCCTTTCCACATACGTGCAGTGTCGTTGGCAAGAACATGAGTCGGTTAGACTCAGGGCAAAATACGGTTAGTGCGAGCAGCAGCAGGTATTACGCCTGGTCAAACGGGCTAGAACACCAACTGGGTGCCGGAATCACCAAAAAGGAGCGGCGAATGCGCCCGATTGTTGAGTCTTTATTGGAAGGTTGTTGCCACCGACACTGCACGTATGTGGAAAGGATCATGTGACGTGGTTTGATACCGTATCAACCCAGCAGCGCGCAGCCAAGGGAAAACACAGGCTCCTACCGCACAGGGCGACTTTCGCGCCATTGCTAGTTTTACACGTTCCGTGTTTCTAGGCCATCTTCTGATAACGCGCAAATTCGCCCATCATAACACCGCGAAAATGGATCTGATAACAAGATCATAGACACAGGACAGTGGTACCTGCTCGCGCATCCAACTGATACTACGTTGTGTCGTTTGCTAGCGGTCTTTTCTGTCCCGCTGATGCTGGAAGCCCTATTTCAGCGGGCAAGTAGGAGCATACTGCTGAATTAATGTGTGGAAGCGTCCCTCTTCACCATGATCACCAACCGCCCAGACGTTCGAGGGACTGATCGCAACAACGCCAAATAGCTCGTTCCAGCTCGCACTCACGTTTTGTGTTGGAACAACTGTCCAGCCAGTGCCATCCCAATGGGCAGCAAGCGTACGCAAAACAGGCTGATCATACACAACGCCTACCGCCCAAACATCCGTAGCAGATATGCCACTAACACCATACAACCTAGCAGCGCCTACGCCTGCTACGGGTGGAGGTATGACGCTCCATGTCGTACCATTCCAGTGCCACGTAATGGCACCTGCCCGATAATCACGTACACCTACAGCCCAGACATTATTGCTGGCTAAGGCAGTAATTCCTGTGAGCCAGTTAGCTTCGGAACTACTATCGGGACCGGGCACGACTTGCCATATCGTGCCATCCCAATGCTCAATAAGTGCCGGCTCACTAGTGTTTGGTGCCTGCTTGCCATAAGCAGCATGGGTTCGCTGCGCTCGGAAGGTACGTTCGGCCGCAACGGGTTGGCTCAAGGCTCCTACCGCCCAGACATCCGTGGCACTAACTACCGCGACCGCTGCTAAGTCACTAAACGCGCTACCGGGGCTAGGACTTGGTACAACGGCCCAGCTTATGCCATTCCAATGTTCGATGAGGCTAATGCCGGTAGTCGAGGTCGTGTCGTAACTACCCACGATCCAAACATCTGTAGCAGCGGCGGCCGCAATACTCGCTAAGTAGACCCGTCCCGCCCCAATGTTGGGACTGGGCACGATCGCCCATGCGGTCCCAGTCCAGTGCAGTATCAGGCTTTGCGAACTGCCATTATTATCATAGCTGCCGACGGCCCACACATCATTACTCGCGATGGCGGTAATAGCAGAGAGCGTATTAGTTCCTGATCCTATGTTTGGGCTGGGTATACGAGTCCAAGTGGTGCCGTTCCAGTGTTCGGTGAGCGTTTGGTAGGGCGATCCATCGGAATATCCCACCATCCAGATATCATTGGCGGCGATTTTAGCAACACCTGCCCAGTAGCTACCTTCCGCACTCGTGTCAGGACCGACTACTACGTGCCAAGTGGGGGTACAAGTCGCGGTAGGAGTCACCACTACAGTAGTTGCGGTGGGTGTTACTGACGTAGGTGGGACTGTCGGCCCCACGCTAGTAGTCGCGGTGGGTGCTATGATAGTGGGCGTGGGCGACGGCGGGGTGACGGCGGATAACGCCAAGTAAACGATCTTACTGATTTGTCCCCGCGTAGCCGGGTTGCCGGGCCGGAAGCTGCCGTCACTGTAGCCACTGACAATGCCGTGTGCAACTGCCGTTTCAATTACCGTGTAGAAGATGGATCCCGGCAGCACGTCGGCAAAATGGGGCGTGGGCGGATTAACCAGCGGCCAGCCCTGCGCCCCGACGATGATTTTGCTGAGTTGGCCGCGTGTCACGTTGGCACTCGGGCGGAAGGTGCCGTCGCTGTAGCCGCTGATGATGCCGTGCGCGTAGGCGGTTTCGATATAGCCGTAGAAGATGCTGTCGGCCGGCACATCGGTGAAGTGCGGTCCCCCACTGGTCGTAATCGCCCAGCCTTCGCCGCCGACGATAATCTTGCTTAACTGGCCGCGCGTGGTGTTGTTGTACGGGCGGAAGGTGCCATCGCTATAGCCGGAGATGATGTTGTGGCAAGCAAGGTACTGAACTGCTGTGTAGAAGTAGTCGGCAGGATGGACATCGCTGAGTTGCAGGGTACAGCCGGTGATCAGTACGCCGCCTGATGTCAGCCGTGTGGTACTCCCGGCGACTGTTTGGGCGACAACGCTGTAGCTACCAGGATTCAGCTCGGCGGTGGTATTACCATAAACCCCGTCATTGGCTTGGCCGTCGCCATGCAGTCCGTCATCGAGCAGTGATAGCTGCGCCTGGATAGACGTTGTATCGTTGACGGTCGCACTGACCGTGGCACCCAGCATGGGTGCGCCATTGTTCGTGACGGTGACATTCAACGGTACTTGACCATTTATGGTCGGGGTGCCCAGGTTCAGGCGCGCCTCTAGCGGGTTGCCGGCGATCCATGCCTCCCCCTGAACACTCTCCGCCGTGGGGCCGGTATTGTTCAGGGTCAGGGTCCAGGTGCCAGGAGCGGGGTTCGTGGCCGTGAGTAGATCCAAGGGCTCCCCGGTGCGGGGGCTGCCCGGCAGAATCTGATCGACCACGTTGTTCGCGGGATCTCGTAGCGTGATGCCGATAGCCGGCGAGGCCGCTAGGGCGACACCAAAGGCCGACCCTACCGGAACCAGGAGGGGCACCGTGAGGGTACTACCGGGACCGACAGAGGGCGAAACGGTCAGAAACACCTGTGGGCTGCTCGGCAGGGTCGCGGGCGTTAACGCGGGGGATTTCGATCCATGTGGCTGTAGGGGCGCAGCCGCCTGCCAAGCAGTGGAAGCCAGCCTAGGCAGCGTGAAGGATGTGAAGTAGGCGGGGTTGGTGACCAAGCCGCTGTGATCGCTGTTTACCTCCTGGTGATCCGCAATGAACGGTGCCTCGGCGCTGTCCTGCGGCACCCAGCCGTCGCCGGTGCCGTAGTACTGGCAGGTCCACGGGTATGGCGTGCCGGCCAGGATGGAGAAGGCGACACCGTTCGAGTTGGTGACGATGATATTGAAGAGCAGCATACTGAAGGTACTAAGTTCGAAGCTTGCAGGTTTGAAGGGGGCAAATAAGCCCGCGACTACGGCGAGGTCTGCACAGGGGGTTCCCTCATTAGGGGTGCCCAGCATCACGAGATGGGTAACGGTAGGGCGGGTGTCGAGCTCCGGGTGGGATGGCATATTGGACTGGATGTACTTGCGCGCGACCAGTCCCCCCATCGAATGGGCGACGAGATCGACGCGCCAAGCGTTTTCGCGGGTACGCACCGCTTCGATATAAGCGTCGAGGATTTGGCTGTTCTCCGTAATCGTCTTCGTCAGATGGGTCACGGGGTGGTCGGGATCTCCCATATCCATGTCAGCTCCTCCAGGTACATAACCATCACCAGGAGCGAAACCCCGCCACAGAGGGTTCACGGACTGTAGGCGGGCTTCGTAATCGTTCCACATGGAGTAGAAACTCTTAAGCCCATGAACAAAGATAACGGGCTTCGGGCGGACAGTAATAGCTACCGTCTGATAGGCAAGGCGTTGGCCGGTTGCGGTTTCGAGGGAGATGCCTACGCGCCGCTGTGAGTGGGGGGTGTGATTGGTGTTCCAGGCGAAGCCCATGGAGTCCCAAGTGTATTCTGCTGTGCCGCTTTGGCCGGGGGGAACCGTGATCGTCTGGTGTCCGTCAGACTGGTGCGTCAGATCCGGCAAGACCTGACCGGTCTCATCGTCCCAGAAGCCTATCTTGTTGGTCGTGGGCACGCCACCGGAGTTTTGGACAGTCACGTCGATCGTCACGGGATTGCCGTCAACCGTGCCATTTGCACCGATGACCGCCTCTCCCTGAGTGGGGTAGATGGGATGCATAAGAGTGATGCCGGTGGTAGCGACACAGGGAAGTGCTATATACTGCTGGTTGTTCTGTTGCTCGTAGTTCCCTTCAATCCCCCCAACTACGTAGAGTGCGTGACCGTCGCTTGCACCAGCCGCAATATTGCGGGCTGCAAGCATCGGAGATAGGCTTGTCCAACTACCGACAGGATTGGACATATCTAGAGCTATCACGCTTTGTGGCTGACTGCCATTCGTTCCGGTTAGTATCCAGCGACCATTAAGAATGCCACCTATTCCACGACTATCGTAGCCAATAGGTAAGTCAGTTATGGCACTATCATCCCAGGAGTTACTTGTCGGGTCGTAACGGTAGGTCTTTTTGCTTAATCCTGGGTCTCCATGAAAATAGTCGTTCCCACCACTATAGATATAGCCTCCATAAGCAATGCTAGAGGTCCACGATGCTACCGGATAGTTAGCAACAGTACCCGGAAGGGACCAAGCGCCGGTACTAACATTGAAGGCATCAACGCTCGATACTTGGGTATTGTCTTCACCGGAGCCTGCTATGCGGTAAATCTTCCCCGCGAGATAGACTGCCGTTTGCAGATTTGTGCTCAACGGCGAAGATGCCAGTGATACATAGTTATCTGTAGTTGGATTATAGCGATATAGCGTGTTATGAGTATGATAAGAGGTGGTATCGTAGCCGTTAAGAATATAGATATAGATGCCGTCACTGACGGCGCTAGCTTCCACTCTCGGCTCCGGTAGCGGGGAAATTGCCGTCCAACGGTCGGTGGCAGGATCATATTTATAAGCGCTAGTAACAGCATCACCAGTAATTGACGCACCGCCGAAGCTGTATAGGATACCATTCTGCGAAGTGAGCGCTTCACCCGCAATGTTGATCGGATAAAGTCTCTTAGCTGTCCAGGTACCCGCGCCGCAATCCGTCGGGTTATTCTGGGAGAGTGGCTGGGCAGACGCTGCAGCGAGGGTTAGTGCGCCCCAAGCGCCCAGTGGAACAGAAGTGATGCCGGCACCGAGCACAAAAACTAGACCCAGCACAATGAGTATAAACGAGAACTTGCTCTTAAGCATGACCGTTCCCTCCCGTACACTTTGGCCCACATGGGCCTACAATTGAGATGTCCACTGCTCGTTTACGAGCGTGTTAAGAAGGTTTCTACGTCCAAGTCAGGCCCGGCACGAGACTGGTGGTCTGTTTGGGCGAGCCTGTGCCGGTGTTCTTACAGACCCATGGTTGTGGTCGGCTAGACCAAACCTAGCCACAACTTGCGGGGTCATACGCACTTTCGTTGATCCAGTGGGATCAGCAGGACTTGGTAGGATGTGATGGGCCAGCGGGGCAGCCAGATCGCTGCTGCCGGTGGGGGCTGCGTCAGCCGGCTGACTTGCCATCCGTTGCAGGATCTGCCGCGTCGCCCGATTGCCCTGCGTGCGCTGCAACCACTGGATCATCGCTACGCGCGCCGCGCCGTTGCCCCGCCTGCCAATCGTCGGGTGACTCAATAACCCCGCCGGCCCGCCAGTCGGCACCCCGTCCATAATCTGCGCCGGGGTGATCGCGGCGATCACACGGTCCACCGCGTGCGCCGCCTCGTGGGGCGTATCCGCGCTGTCGTGCATAGTCGTCATTAGAGCTACTCTTCCTCGCTTGTCCAACCACCTATGTTGCTTACACTGCACCTAAGTATAGCATCGACTCCACCCCATGTCAATCTTCCCTGCACCAAACAGAAGGGATCGCGCACAGGGCTGCTAGGTTAGCATGGTGCGATGAGAGTAGGGTATGCGAGAATTGAGAAAAGTAACTCCTTCTGGGCGCGTGTTACGGAGCCAATGCAGAGCTTACCGCTACCGCACTAGCGAGACAGTTCTTCACTGCCTCGCCCTTTGGGCTGCCAGCGCCCCTCTGTCGGCGGCGCACCCGTATGCGCGGCCAGCACGGCGGCAGCGAACGCCGCGTCCTCGATGATCACTACCTCTGGCGCATCTCGGTTTGCCCAGTACGCATCCAGGGCCACCCCGATCAGCGCCGGACTGACATCCTCCAACTGCCAAGCGCCCGCCGTCTGATCGATCTGCTCGCGGTAGGGCCGGTCGGTGTCCAGGTGTTCGATGCTGAGGATGGTGTGTGGGGCGATGTACTGCACCCAACCGGCCCCACGCAGTTCGAGGCCATAGCTAAACACTTGCCGGGCCCAGCGCCGGGCGGCCAGATAGTCGGCCACTTGGACCACCCCGCGCTGCACCAGCACCCCTGCGCCATCCGCGACTGTGAAGGTGACGAACACCCGCAGCGGGTCTTGCCGGGCTTTGTAGCGCGGCTTGGGCGGCGGATCGGGTTTCCACTTGGGGATATAAGGCTTTCGCATGGGGCGCAGTATAGCAGATTGGGCGGAGCGGCGTAAGGGACTGTAGATCGTGCGTCTTCTGTGGCATTTCTACGCCAGCCATGCGCGGTACTCCCAAGCAAACCGTGCCATTTTCCAGCAAATAAGGCCGCGTCCCTTGACTAGTGAGGTATAGGAGCGTAAGCTATTTGAGGTGCTTGCGGGATCAGTTACCGCACTGCTGGGCTTTACGGATACCTTTCCTTTGTGGGTCTGCTAAGATACGCCCGCGAACCCCTACCCGATGACCTGCTGAGAAGGACACTTCATGCCTCGAACCCCCCGTTCCGCTACGACACACAAAGCTGGGGACGCGGATCAATCCCTGTTGCAATTGGCCCCGGCGGGCGGCGAACACCTGCCGATTGGGCTGCTGGAAACCTGGCTGTGGGATGCGGCGTGCGCGATTCGCGGGGCGACGGATGCGCCAAAGTTCAAGGACTTTATCCTGCCACTCGTTTTCTATAAGCGGCTGTCGGATGTGTTTGACGATGAGTTTGCGGAACAGGTGACGGCTTTTGGCGATGCGGATCTGGCGCGCCGGATCGTGGAAGACGATCACGCTGACGCGCTGAAGGACAATCGCCCGCCGATGGTGCGCTTCTATATCCCGGCGGATTACCGTTGGGCGGTGTTGCGCCGCCATGCCGCCGACGGCACGCTGGGCGAGGCGGTGACGACGGCGATGCGCGAGGTGGCGCGGCTGAACCCCGATCTCCAGGGCGTGCTGGACGTGAAGGACTATAATGAGCGGCAGAGCGGGCAGCGCACCCTGGACGACGACCGGCTGGGCCTGCTGATTGAGGTGATCAGCCGCCACCGGCTGGGGCTGCGGAACACGGAACCCGATGTGCTGGGCCGCGCCTATGAGTATTTGCTGCGGAAGTTTGCCGAGGGGCAGGGGCAGAGCGCGGGCGAGTTTTACACGCCGCAAGAGGTGGGCCAGCTGATGGCCGAATTGCTGGACCCCAGCCCGCATAGTCATGTGTACGATCCCACTTGCGGCTCGGCGGGACTGTTGATCAAGATGCGCCAAGTGTATGCGGCGCACCACCCCGACCAGCCTGGTCAGGCTCCGCAACTGCACGGCCAGGAGTTGAACCCGGTCACGTTCGCCATGGCGAAGATGAACGGCTTTCTGCACAACTACAGCGATTCGCGCTTTATGATTGGCGACACCTTCCTGAAACCCGGCTTTGCCGCGCAGGGGGCGGGGTTGCGGCGCTTTCGCTATGTGGTCGCTAATCCGATGTGGAACCAGGGCAATTATAACGAAGCCATGTATGAAAACGACCGCTGGGGCCGCTTCGTCTATGGTACGCCACCGGGCGGGTCCGCAGACTGGGGCTGGGTGCAGCATATCCTGGCATCGCTGGACCCGGCGGGGCGGGCGGCAGTGGTGCTGGACACGGGCGCGGTATCACGCGGGTCGGGCGGCAAGGGGGCGAACCGGGAACGCGACATCCGGCGGGCGGTGGTCGAGGCGGATCTGGTGGAGGCGGTGGTGTTGCTGCCAGATAACCTGTTTTACAACACCAGCGCGCCAGGCATCATCCTGTTGCTCAACCGGGCCAAAGCGGCCGGGCGGCAGGGCGAGATCCTGCTGATCAATGCGTCGCTGCATTTCTTGAAAGGCAAGCCGAAAAACGCGCTGACCCCCGCCGGCATCGCCGCCGTGGTGGCCGCCTATCGCGCCTGGGAGACGCAGCCGAAACTGAGCCGGCGGGTGACGCTGGACGAGGTGCGCGCCACCGACTACAACCTCAGCCCGTCGCAGTTTGTGGCGGTGAGCGACGAAGCCCAGCACCGGCCCCTACCGATCATCTTGGCCGACCTGGACGCGGCACGCATCGTTCGTGAGACTGCCGACGCGGAATTAGCGGCTTTGCTGGGGCGGATGGGTTTGACGAATTGAACAGCACAATGGATGCAATAACCTTTCCGTCGCATTGGACTCAGACGCACTTAGGAAGTTTAGGCGACATCTATGGGGGCAGCACGCCTTCAACTATAGAACCTGATTATTGGGGTGGTGACATCGCCTGGGTCACGCCTAGTGAAGCCACAAAATGCAGTGGATTGTTTATATCAGAAACGAGGCAGTACATAACACAAAAGGGTCTTAAAAACTGTGCGGCCAGATTACTGCCAATTGGCAGCGTTTTGATAACTAGCCGTGCTACAATCGGCAAAACTATCATCAATACTGTACCAATGGCAACAAATCAGGGGTTCATTAATGTCGTTTGTCATGATGGAACCGTATTCAATGAGTTCGTAGCATATTGGATAGAGCTAAATAAAAGCATTCTTGAAGGTCGTGCTTATGGAGTGACTTTCAAAGAAATTATTAAATCTAACTTCAAGACTATTCCTATAGCTTTGCCCCCTCTGCCCGAACAGCGGGCTATTGCTGGGGTGCTGCGGGCGGTGCAGGAGGCGGGGGCCAGTCGCCGGGCGGAGGCGGGCCTAGAGCGGGAGCGCAAGGCGGCGCTGATGGCGCACCTGTTCACGCACGGCACGCGCGGCGAAGCGCCGCAGCAGACGGCCCTCGGCCCGCTACCGGCGAGTTGGCCGGTGGTGCGGCTGGGGGATTATTGTTATAAACCAGGCTACGGCTACACAGAGAGCGCAACAATAGAGCCAATTGGTCCTAAGTTTTTGAGAATTACTGACATTACCGAAGATGGTGTAAACTGGCGCAGCACCCCGTATTGTGCATGCGATAGTGAAACGAGAAAGAAATATCTCTTAAAAGCCGGCGATTTGGTGGTGGCGCGTATAGGAGCAACAACTGGAAAGGCTTATCTCCTTGGCGAATGTCCTGAAGCTGTGTTTGCGTCTTACCTAATCAGGATTAGACCGAAGCCTCAACTATCTTCTCTGTTTTTAAGTTTCTACTTCCAGAGTAACGCCTATTGGCTACAGATCGATCAAAACAAAGGCGGCAAACTAAAAGGTGGAGTGAATATACCGATTTTGCAGAGTCTTGTTCTTCCTCTCCCTTCCCTACCCGAACAAGAAGAAATCGCCGCCGTGCTGCGGACCTGCGACCGCAAGATCGCGGCGCTGGTGCAGGAAGCGGCGGCGCTGGATGAGTTGTTTCGGGCACTATTAGCCGACCTGATGAGCGGGCGACGTTCGGCCCGGCCTTTACTCGACCCGCGCTAGAGGAGACCTGCCATGTCCGAACGATCCGCCGTCCAGAATCCGATGCTGCGTTACGCCGAAGCGGTCGGCTGGGAGTATGTGCCGCCGGCGCAGGCATTGACGTGGCGGGCGGGCGACCGGGGGCTGCTGTTCACCGGCATCCTCAGCACGCAGTTGCAGGCGCTCAACCCCGGCGTGGTGGATGCGGCGGCCACCGCCGAGATCCTGCGCCGGCTGGGACTGTTGCGGCCCACGATGGAAGGCAACCGCGACCTGCTGGGCTGGCTGCGCGGCGAGCAATCGCTGTTTGTACCCGCCGAGAACCGCGAGCGCCAGGTGCGGCTGGTGGACTTCGGTGACCCAACCCAGAACGTGTACCATGTGACCGACGAATGGCGCTACCAGGGCGTAGCCCACGCCAACCGGGCCGATGTGGTGTTCCTGATCAACGGCATCCCGGTGGCCGTGGCCGAGACCAAGCGGGCGGGCAAAAAGGATGGGCTGGAAGAAGGGATCGCGCAGATCCGGCGCTATCACCAGGAAACGCCCGAAATGCTGCTCCTGCCGCAACTGTTCGGTGTGACCGAATTGTTCAATCTGTTTTACGGCGCGACCTGGAGTACGGCCCGCAAAGCGTTGTTCAACTGGAAAGACGAGGGGCCGAGCGGCGACTATGAGCGCAAGATCCGCAGCTTTTTCGACCGGGGCCGCCTGCTGCGCGTGCTGCACGACTATATCATCTTTCTGACCCGCGACGACGAACTGAGCAAAGTGATCCTGCGCCAACACCAGACACGGGCGGTGGAAAAGGTGCTGGCCCGCGTGCAGGATGCCGAGCGGCGACGCGGCCTGATCTGGCACACGCAGGGCAGCGGCAAAACCCTGACCATGATCACCATCGCCGCCCGCCTGTTGCGCGAAAGCGGCGACCGCGACAAGCCCACCGTGCTGATGCTAGTGGACCGCAACGAACTAGAACAGCAACTGTTTCGCAACATCCAGGGCTACGGCATCCCGACCGTGGAAGTGGCGCAGAGCAAGGCGGACCTGGAGCGCATTCTGAAGAGCGATTATCGGGGGCTAGTGGTCTCGATGATCCATAAGTTCGACGGCTTGCGGGCTGACCTCAATCTTCGCAGCGACGTGGTGGTGCTGGTGGACGAGGCGCACCGCACCACCGGCGGCGACCTGGGCACCTACCTGCTGGCCGCGCTGCCCAACGCCACCTATATCGGCTTCACCGGCACGCCAATTGATCGTCTTACGGCGGGCCGCAGCACCTTTCATGTGTTTAACAACGGAGCCGACCGGGAAGGCTACCTCGATAAATATTCCATCGCCGAATCGATTGACGACGGCACGACCGTGGCGCTGAACTACGCGCTGGCCCCGTCGGACCTGCGGGTGGATCAGGAGCTGCTGAACCGCGCGTTCTTGTCGCTGTCGGAGGCCGAGGGCGTGGCCGACGTAGAAGAACTCAATGCGATCTTGGATCGGGCGGTCGAGCTACGCGAATTGATGAAAGCGCCGACACGGGTAGCCCAGATCGCCGCCTATGTAGCCCAGCACTTCCAGGAAAATGTGGAGCCGTTGGGCTTCAAGGCGTTTCTGGTGGCGGTGGACCGCGAAGCCTGTGCGCTCTACAAGGCCGAACTCGATAAGCACCTGCCGGCGGACTACAGCGCGGTGGTCTATTCGGGCGCGCACAACGACCCACCGCTGCTGAAAGCCCACCAACTGAGCGAAGAGCGCGAGAAAGAAATCCGCAAAGCCTTTGCCAAAAAGGGCACGCGGCCCAAGATCCTGATTGTCACCGAGAAGCTGCTGACCGGCTTCGATGCGCCGATCCTCTACTGTATGTATCTGGATAAGCCGATGCGCGATCATGTGCTGTTGCAGGCCATCGCCCGCGTCAATCGGCCCTACGAGGACGAGGATGGGCAAGTCAAGCCCTACGGCTTTGTGCTGGATTTCGTGGGTATCTTCGAGCGGCTGGAAAGCGCACTGGCCTTCGATTCGGATGTGGTCGCGTCGGTGATCCAGAATATTGATGTGCTGAAAGGGACGTTCGAGACCCAGATGCGCGACGATGCGCCGGCGTATCTGCCGCTCACCCGTGGCTGGGACGACAAGGCCAAAGAGCGCGCCGTTGACTATTTCGCCGATAAGCCGACACGCGAGGCGTTTTACCAGTTTTTCCGCCGCCTCGAAAGCCTGTATGAGATCCTCTCGCCGGATGCAGCCCTACGCCCCTACCTCGACGATTACCAAGCCCTGGCCGAACTGTTCGCGGCGGTGCGCTATGCCTACAGCGATCACATCTATGTGGACCGCGAACTGCGCGACAAAACGCGCCTCTTGCTGCGTGAGCGCATCAGCAGCGGCGCGCTGGAACTGCCGGGGGCGATCCACCACCTCGGCGCGTCGGAACTGGCGGCGTTGAAGCGGGCCGACACCAGCGACGCGGCCAAGATCCTCAACCTGCGGAAGATCCTCCAGACCACCGTGGAGCAAGAAGGACGCAGCCAGCCGTTTTTGCTGCCGCTGGGCGAACGAGTGGCCGCGCTGATCGAACTCTACGAAGACCGCAAGATCAGCACCCAGGCCGCGCTGGTCGAGTTTGAGCAGTTGGCCCAAGCCTACCTGAACGCGGATGCCCAACGGCAGGCGCTGGGCATGGATGCCAACACCTATGCCATCTACACCGCGCTCCAGGTGGCAGCCCCCACGCTCACGCCGGCGCAGGCGGGGGCGATCAATGCGCTGTTTGTCCAGCACCCGGATTACAACTGGGACATCGGGCAGCTTTCGCAGTTGCGCGGCGGGCTGTACCGGGCGCTGGTGCCGATCCTCGGCCCGACAGACCTGCCGGCGGTGGTCAACCCCCTGTTGAAGTTGCAGCGCGTATGAGCCGCAAAGGCGACCCGCTCGATTTGCAGGTCCATGCCGTGCCGCCGACCGCACCCGACCACTGGGCCGACCCCGACGATCTGCGTTGGGCGGTGCGCGCCTGGGCGGTACGCATGGGCTTGCACCCGCCGCAGATCCAACTGCGCGCCATGCCCCGCAAATGGGCCTCGATGTCTACCGCCGGGCGGCTCACCCTCAACACCGAACTGCTGACCCTGCCCCGCGACCTGGGCGAGTTTGTGATCGTCCACGAACTCGTGCATCTGCTCGCCCCTAACCACGGGCGCATCTTCAAGAGCTTTATGCACGCCTACCTGCCCGACTGGGAAGTGCGCGAGCAGCGGCTCCAAGCAGATCAGAACACCTAATAGAATTGATCGTCGCGTGCTAAACGCTTCTGAGCTACAAACCATGGAAATGAGTATTAAAAGCAATTTAACCTTCTAGGATCTTCCAAACATCAAAATAATCACTGCCAACTGTGCCCAACGCCTGAGACCATTGAGTTGCGTCTGTGCGCTTTAAAGTCTCACGTACCTGTGCTAACGAAGGAGCTTTGGCAGGCTCGCCTAGAAACTGTGCCAGCGATCCTGCAGCACCTCGGGGAACACCTAGAACACGAAGGGCCACAGCAGCATCGGTATTAACGCCGTAAAAAACTCGCGCAGGCAGATTACGTAATACCTGCTGCTCACTCAGAGGGAGGTTATCAAATCGGTCTTTGAAAGTTAATGTTTGTAGAGCTGACAATCCCCAAGATGCTGTCTGGCTGAGTTTTCCGAAGAGGTTTTTAGAACAGACCGTCAGAGCCTTCGTACGATCTTTGTTATAATCCTCTATACTAGTAGAAAAATGTTCCCTAGCTATATCAGAAAGGGCAGCACCATTAACCCAATCACGAACTATACGAGCTAATTTATCTCCATCCGGATTTGAACCTCCAGTAACAGCTAGCAAATTAGCTTTTAATTCTGGAACTTGTAGCAATATACCCATTAATTTTGCTAGATCTCGATTGTTAGATTGGAAGAGCCTATTAGGATCCCAAACAGCATCTGTGATTTTGTCAGTACTAAGTCTAGCTAATGTAGCATTTACACTTTCCCAAGAGAAACCTGTATTATCTACTAATTTGAGAGGTTTACCTTCAATATGTCTTGCATACGAATGAACACTACGAACCAGGAGATTGGCAATCTCTTTGTTATCCCGACGCAAAGTTTGGAACCCTAGGGTTCCTCGCAGGACTAGTTCGACATCGTTGGCGAATTTTTGTGGATCTCCGATTTGCCTATAGCTATGCGCAAGATACTGAAGAAATGCAGACCAACCTGGTGTGCTATATAAAGTATGTAAATTGAGATTAGTGCCCATTTGTAAAGCAGTTTGCACTAAATCAATAAGTGTAGAATTAAGAGATAAAACCTGATTGGTTACGAATGTACGCAACTCCTCTGATTTTCCCGGCTCAACAGTTGCTGCTAAAGCAATTATTCCAATTGCGTCCTGCCCGATGCGGCCAGCTCGACCAGCTAAATTCCAAAAATCTTCTGGTGGCATTTCGACCATGCTGTGCGTACCTTCATCAAAAAATTTGTTCTGAGCTAAAACCACAGCAGAGACAGGAAAGTTGACACCTTGTGCAATTGTAGTAGTTGCCACAAGAATTTGTATAGCTTTATTTTCAAAAAGCCGCTCTATCAATATTTTAGCTTCATCTGATAGACCAGAATGATGAACTCCGATTCCGAAATTCAGTAAATCGATTAACTCGAACTCAGGGCCAAATTCATATGATAAATAGCGTTGAGTTAGTTCTGTATCCTTTTCTATAACTGATTTTCTGTTTTCGCTATGCTTAAACTTGCGAGCTAAATTCCACGCCCAGGGGATAGTGCTGGTTAAAACTATTACAGGTCCTCGACTTTTAAGCTTTTGTGCTGTAGCTGCTGCAATATTACTACTATTTTTATTAACATCAGACCATGCAAACCCCAAAGGCCGATTGTTTCCTAAAGGCAAAATTTCTGGTATCATAAGAGTCTCTCGATTAGTATGAATCGTTTCAAGATATAGGGAGTAATCACCTGACTTTTCACCTTGCTTAGGATAGCTAAGCACAACAGCACGATCATTCGGTTGCCAATTTACGTTTAACTGGATATCTTTATTGTTTTGAGGATCAAGCCAGCGCGCTAACTCTGATGCGTTGCTGATAAAAGGTGTTAGTAGAAGGAATTGTGCATAGCGACATTCACGGTTGATTGTTGCTAATAAAAGTTCTAGCTTTAACCCACGGTCTTTTTGAGCCAAGTTATGTGCTTCATCCACCACCACAAGTGTTAAGGGACGGCCGATATTCTTCTCCCAATCGCCTCGGAGCATGAGATCCAACTTTTCAGGAGTTGTGACTAAAATACGGAAGTTGGTCTCTGTAGATGCATCAGATAAGAGGTTGGCTTCGAGTGCATCTACTTCAAGTGCAGGGCTTACACGTTCGACAATAATTCCCGGTAACGCCGCAAAATCGCGGCGCAAGCGGGCACAAATTTGGTTGATTAAGGCACGGGTAGGTGCCAAGTAGACGATCCAGCCACGCTCATTCTCAAATTGATTTAATGCTTGTAAAATTCTAAACTCGGCAATGAAAGTCTTACCGCTAGAGGTAGGCAAATTAACAACAACAGCTCGATGTCCAGAACCTAGTAAACCTTCTTCGCGCAAAGTCTTGCGTTGCGGTGGTAATAGTTCAAATATGGAGTGGGGGTTATTACGACTAACCATTGACTCAACAAAACGTATTATTTCAGATTGCACCCCAATTGTTACTGCCCAAATAGAGTTATCTACTAACTGTTGGGCTGTACGAGCTAAAATACGAATCATAACTTCTAGCTCAATCAATTCAGCGCGCGCACAAGCTAGCAGCGCAGGATCAAATTGGGCTTCTAGCTGCTGACGTATATCGTAATACCCATCAACTTGACCTTGGCTAAGATATTTGCCCAGAATTTCAGCGCCTTTAGATAGATGATAAAGAGCTATCAGTTCCCAGGCGGCAGTACGTGCAGCTTCATCTTTCGCGCTTAAATATTGTGCTTCGAAATCTTTCTGGTTTGATCGCAGCCCGATTATTAGGTTCTGAACCTCATCAAAGTCCTTCCATCCATCTTTGCGAATCAACCGCAGCCATATATCTAAGATAATAGCAAGTGTTCTTTCACCCCAGTTAGCAGATTTGATAGGCAGATCAGGCCAAGGCTGATCTTTTAGCAGCTTGGCGGCATCAGCACTACGGTCTCCTAACACACCTAAACAAGCCAAACGCAAGCACAGCTTACCCGCATCTAAAGGCTGTTCTGGACGAGAAAGTACGCGACGCAGTTGAAAGGCATCTGCGCTTATTTGATGTAAGCTATCGCTTTTATCCTCTTTATTCAAAAGATCAATAACTGCCAGTTCAAGCGCTGTTAAAGCAAAATGTAAATCACTATCGCCTCTCTCTGTGCTAGGCAAATCAAAGCTAGCATAGAGTAAACGCCGAGTAGCCTCTACACGAGCATTAGTTAAGCCTTCATTATTCATTGCTTCTAAGATCCAGGACATACGACACCATCTACTAAGGAGGGCCAATCTTTGATGAAATGGGGTAGGTATAATACAAATATTTCGACTCTAGTAGGATCCCTAACCTTTGTACTAAGCGTTCTACTACGATTTTTAACATCAAGCTCATTGGGCTTAGTATCACGTAACAGTACACCAAATAACATCACTGCACATCCACGGCTATCGAGGTAGCGCCTAACAGCCGTCTGATACATAGGCCAAAATTTTGTATTCTCACAGCGAGCATATAGCCATTCAAGAAGAGAGGCATGAACTTCAATTCTAGTTGCTAGAGTATCTAATTGATAAATCATGCCCTCGTTACCGTACATTAAATTCGGAGGAGTACTGACATCATCTGAGGTTTTTACTTCACCCCATGCTAAGAAAACATTATCTGCCTCACCTATAAATCCGACTAAATCGGCACCAGGTAAACTAGCTTTTGGAGTACGTTTATCTCGCTTATCATTCCACGGCCACTTAACACCATTTTTCTCTTCAAGGAAACATTCGGCTAATGCCTCCCCTACTTGCCAAGGTTTCGCTGGTGGTCGAGAATTAAGCAAAAGTTTAACAGTTTCTACTGCCATTTCCGTCGTAGCTAGTGAAAGTAGATCGGAATCAAAAGGATCACGTTCATTATCATCAGCATCGATTAATCTGCGGCGTACTCGATCTTGTAGATAGTCTTCAAATTCATTCTTGTTGGTGATACTCATTCCGTGATAGGTTACACGATTATGTGATGCAGAAAAAACAGGTGTATAAATAGGCATGAATAAACCTCTAATGTGTTTAATGGTGTTTGTTATCAATAGAGTTTATGCACGATAAGGTGGTGAATATGTTATAACAGCCTCCTTAGCTGCGTAGCCAAAGGAGGTTGCCCCATGTTCACTGAACAAAGTTTGCGCGATTATCCGTCCGTCGTCAAGGCGTTTATGGGCCTGAGCGCCGAGCAATTTTGGGGGCTTGTCCAGCAGATGCACGTCCACTTCGCCACCTACCCCACTCAGCAGCGCCAACGGGCCGACCGCCAGCCCGCCGTCGGGGCCGGGCACCCCCCGGATCTGGCGCTGCCCATCCGCACGGCGCTGGTCCTCACCTATCTGCGCTTGCACATTCCCCAAGCAACCGTCGCCACCCTGTTTGTCGGCGCAGGCTGGCGTTCGATACCATGGCCGTGCTGGTGTAGCTGGTGAAGGCGGCCGGCGCGGTGAGCGGTGCAGGGAGCGGCGCGGCCTGGACGGGTAGGGCGGCGGGCGCGCCAAAAGCGCAGAGCAGGGCCAGAGTAGCAAGTAGGCGACGCATGAGAGTTCCTCCTGATGGGCTAGAGTGGGGAAATAGGCGACGCGGGTGTTGCCGCTATCGTACCACACTGGGACCAGGGATGCAAGGGCCATAGCGGGCGGATTTTTCGACAAATATCACTTCGCGCGCTCGCTGCCGGACGCATCCAGCGCCGCCAGGATCGGCTCCACTGCCGCGCCGTAGGTCCGCACGATGCCCGCCACTTGGTGGGTCAGGTGGGCGGACTGGCCGTGCGTCAATGCCTGCCCAATCCAGTAGGCCCACGCCGGGCGGTCGCCCCGTGCCCAGGCGAGGGCGGCCACCGTCTTGCGGATGATCGCGTGGTGCAACGGCCCGCTCGCCGCCACCCGGTCGGCCTGCGCCGGCAAGCTGTCTAGCACAGCGGCGGCGCGTTTGAGGTTGCCGTAACGCAGATAGGCCCGCCCTTCGGTTTCCGTCAGCAGCAGCAGCAAGAGCGCCGCGTCGGGGGCGGCCTGCTGCTCACAGTAACGCCGTGCCTGAGCCGCATAGCCGGCTACTTCACTGAGGGTAAAGCGGGGTCCCTTCGTGAGCGTGCTGATGTGGCCGCGGTAGAGATGGGGCAGCCAGAAGGCCGCCGTGTCGTCGCCGGCGACCACCGCTTCAGCCGCCTGATACGCCGCGAGCGCCCGCTGGGCCAGCCCCAAGTTGGTGCAGGCGACCGCCACGGCCATCGGGATATTGACCCGATAGTGGGCGAAGCGGGGGTCGGCTACCCGCCCGGCGCGGGTCTGGAGCGCGCCCAGCACCAGTTGGGCCTGCCGGGCGTACCATAGCGCCCGATCCGCCGCATTGAGGACACATTCCGCGTCATGGGCCAAGATACAGAGTTCGCAATAGTCCAGCGGATAGCGCGCCGGGGCGACCGTGGGCAGCAGGGTCGCCACCCTGTCGCGCACGCTGCGATAGTGGCGGGCCGCCGTCGCCGGATCGGGCACAAAGGTCGCCGCCTCCCTCGCCGCCCGCAGCGCCGGCAGGGCTACCGCCAGAGTGTCGGCCGTGTCCGCCCCCCGCCCGATGTGCTGGGCCGCCTGCCGCCCCGCCCGCGCCGCCTGCCAATGATCACGCAGCCGCCCGCGCAGGGCCGTATTCCCCGGCAGGGCGGCGGCCAGGCGCTCCACCAGCGCCGGGCTGGGCTGCCGGGGGTCTAGCGGATCGCAGAGGTAGCTCAGGTATTGGGGCGTGATTCCCACCTGGGTAGCGAAGAGGCGCTTGTGGCCCGGCGCAGCCAGCGCGCTATCCAGGATGGCAATCGCCAGTTCCCGGTGCAGGTGGGCCTGCTCGATGCCGTCCAGCCACATGGCGCGTTCCCCTCTTCCCGAAACCTAACACGAAATTAAACAGGTTTTGTCGGGCACTCCCCCTACACTGAGAGTAGGCAAGCCGATGATCAGGATATACGACAGGCGAGGGGGAAGTTACGATGGAGACCGAGGATACGCCCGATACCCTGCCGGCGACGGCCCGGCGACTGATCGGGCAGTATAGCTGGCAGTTGCTGGGGGCCAGGGAATTGGTCACGTTGGCCGCAACGGAGGCCGGTGCGCCCCGCTCGGCCTGCTACAGCGCGTACAGCCGGGCGCTCTATGCCGCGTGTGGCGCGGCGACCGACCCCCGGCGGCAGGCGGCAGCGTGGAGCGACCTGGGCCGCTATCTGCACGTCCTGGCCGTGCGCTTACCCCCGCCCGCCGGCGACGATCCTGCCGACGCGGTGCAGGCGGCGCTGCTCACGGTTCACGCGACGTGGGCGCGCTGTCGGCAGCCCGGCGGCTTCCTGGCCTGGGCGGGCACCATCTTGCGGCGGCAGGCGTATGCCGCCTGGCGGGCCACCCCGCCGACGGATAGCCTTGACGCGCTGCTGGCCGCCGACCCGTCTCAGGAGCCGGCGGACCGGACGCGGACGGTGGACCCGCTGGGCGATCAGGCCGTGTTTGCCCTGCTGCACGAGTGCCTGGATACCGATGAGGAGCGGCTGTGGGCGCTGTGCGTGGCGCTGGGAGTGAAGCGGCGCGAACTGGGGCTGATCTTCGATACGCCGTTGGCCCGCTTCGATGTGGTGGGAGCGACCGTGCGGCGCAAGTTGCGGCGGCATCTGGCGGTGCGGGCGTTGCGCGGGCGGGAGTAGGTTCGCACGGTAAGAGGCACCCCCATCTGACAAGGCACCTGAGTAGCTGAGATACCCTTTGCTGATGCCGCGCAACGGGCGGACAAAGTTGCGTACTCTTGAGATTAGGAAGCAAAGAAGGCAAGGAGAATCTCCTTGCCTTCCTAGGAACAGGCGATTGCCGCCCTTGCTATCAGCCCGGTCTTGGCGCATCTTCGTTGGGAAGATTGCTCGGTTGTCCGGTCGTGTGGTCCGTCATATGATGACGGGATGGGTTGCCTTCAGCGTCGGAATCGTAGGATTTATGGTAGCCTTCATCAGGGAAATAAGTCACATGATGGTCCATGCCAGGTATGGGGTTGTCAAAATCGACGCTTCCACCGGGACCACTGTAATCGCTGTCGTACAAGTTGCCACTGCGTCCACCCATTTCATACCTCCTCGTCTGGCTCTTTCCATATTACCTGCTTGTGCCCCACACAATGTGAATGCACTCAGGCTATAATTATCATACAGCTTAATATACTTCGTTGTCAAGATCTAGCTGTTGGTGTTTACTCACACGTACCCGCCGGGGCACGCACACACAGGACCGCGGCAGGCGTAAGCGTGCGTGGTACATCAACAAAAAGTCACTATTATGGCTATAAGGCAAATGTGCTTTCCGGTTTTGTCATAGTTAGAGAGATAGAGCCGGCAAATAAGCATAACCATAGCTGTATGTCTGATAATAGCATCGGGAGCGAATTTCTATAGCAAAAGGAGCATTCTAATGTCCAAGCAACACACCCCGGCAGGTCCGCTCGAAGGGCGCGAGATCGCGGGATTAGTGGCTTTTGTCGGCCTCGTGATCTTTGCGGAGATTGCCCAGCATCCACCGCTATGGGCGAGTTCATTGGCGGGTCAGTGCGCCTCGGCTATGCTGTTCGTAGGGCTGCTTATCGTTATGGGGCGCGGTTTCAACCGCTTCATTGAGCGCATGAGGGCATGGGGCCGGCGCACAATGGGCGTAGCCGCCGGGGATACGCTGGGGATCGGCGTGGCCGCGTTGCTAGCGATGGCGCTGTTCACGGGCGTATACTGGCTGGTGATCTACTTAGGCTGAGGGGATACCAATCGGCGGAGTTGCAACCCGCCGGCAGGCGGAGCGCCGAAGCAGAAAGGCCACGTATGTCCAACCTAACACCCGATACGCTGAGTTTCGACGGCTCCTGCGATCCTAATCCCGGTGGGCGGCTGGGCTGGGGGTGGCAAATCGTGTGGGCTGATGCCCACGTCAGCGAGGGTCAGGGCGAACGGCCCCCTAATCCGGCCCACACCGTCAACGTCGGCGAGTATCAGGGGTTGCTGACCGGCCTAGAGGGCTACTACCACGCCGGCGGGCGCGGGCCGCTGACCGTACAGGGCGACAGCCAACTGGTCATCTACCAGATGGCCGGGCGCTACGGCGTGGGCAAGCCCCATTTGCGGACCTTGCACGCAGCGGCCCAGGCGCGGGTCACGGCGATTGGCGGGCCGGTGACGTTTACCTGGGTGCGCCGCGAACACAACCGCGCCGCCGATGCCCTGGCCGGCGGGCACCCACTCGATGCGAATCCACAGCGCACCATCCTGGTGGACCCGGCGACCGCGCCGATTACCCCGGCCGTGCGGACGGCCATCACGGCCCTCAATGCGGACCCCGGCCCCGGCTTCGGGGCGTTTGCCCGCCTGCGCGTCGGCGGGTGCGATGCCCTGTCGGACCTGCGCTTGCCGGACTTGCAAGCCCGCGTTCCGGTGGCGGTCGGGGCGCAGGTCCAGGCCGCGTTTGAGGACCAGCCGACCGCGCAGGCGGCGGTGCTGCGCTGGGTTTTGCGCGGCTTGGCCCTGGAACTGGCGATCCGCAAGGGGCAGGTAGATGGGGAGTTACGCACGAAGATGCCGGCCCAGCGGTAGGGCCAGGAGCCGGCTCCTAGCGGTGCGCCGGCCCTAGCGCCGTGGGGCCGGCGGGGTGGGGCCACGGCCGCACGGAGGTCGGCTACGACGCGGCGCGCGGGCGCACAAGCGGCAGCCACCGCTGCGTCAATCCGCCATAGCGACGGAACCGGAACTACTTAACACAACTTGCGCTTTGTGAAGGAGATCCCTCATGCTTAGTCCCGGTCAACAACGCATCCAGGCACTAGTTACTCCCTTAACTGCGGAATACTGGGCGACCACGCACGGAGATGATTATGAGCGCAGGAAGCATCTACACGCGGAACTACGGCAACAAGTGATGGCTGACCCCATCATTCGGGCCGATGCGATAACCGGCCGGTCTCTCCTCAACACGGAGTTGTCCCCTCAGTACCTGCGCTGGCTCTACGCGCATAGTAAGACCACCACCATTCGTGCAGCCTATCCAGCGGTACGGCTTGATAATTTCATCTATGACCGTCCTTCCGATGAGCTACAGGGAAAACAGGCCCAGTGCCACTTTGATGGCGGCACAAAGTGGCACTCTACCTTTGAGACCCTGTTTTCTCTGGCAGCCAAGCGGCGCGTGCCAAATGACGGCATGGGAGCAACGTATTACCGGCGATCCGGCATCCTTACGATTTACGGCGGAGGTAATCATCGGCTGCTCGGTTATGTCCTGTGGGGCGAACCGCAGATCCAGCCCGATGTCATGCTGGTGTGTGACGAGCAGGTGCCCGCCGATCCGCAACTGAATCGGGCCTTCCACGTCTTAGATCGGGTGGCCCCAGGACTGTTGATCCAATATGACAACGCTACCGAACTAACGCTGCTGGTGCGTTTTGCGGAGGAAGCGACACTAGAGGAACAGGCTGTGCTAACTCACTATTGCACGTATCTGTCACAACCGCGTCATGGGTTTATGGATCAACCAGAACGGAATGAACCCGCTATCGCATGGCTATTAACCCGCCTCTATCAACTACAGGAGATCCAGGGACGATCTCCCTTACAGGCGTGGGCACAGCGCGTACAGCACAAGATAACCGGAGAACCCCAGTCCATTTTTGCGTTATGGTATAGTGAGCATATGACTAAGGGACGTGATAGGGTTGATGGCGGATTAGACTAAACTGTAGCTGTACGTGAAGGAGAGACTGCTATGCTGAAACGACTGCTCCTAGTCCTGCTGCTCGTGTCGCCCCTGGCCGCGTGTGATGCCGGCGCGCCGGCGGCTACCCCGACTCCAACCGCCCTGCCGGCCACCCCCACCCCGACCGGCCCCGCATTAACCGATGTATTGGCTCATACAGTTCTCACCGATCTCATCATGCCCAGCCGGGACGAGGGCTGGGCGGTCGGCGCACCGGCAGACGGCCTCGGGGGCGACGGCACGATTCTGCACTATCAGAGTGGCACCTGGCACGTTGTCGCGAGTCCTCCGCCGGGCGCACTATTCGCTGTGGGAGCGGGGCGGGCCGGGGACGTATGGGCCGCGGGCGAGCGCCGCATCCTGCACTATCAGGGCGGTCAGTGGACCAGTGTGCCGAATCCGAGTGCGGCGACGCTGCGGAGCCTAACGGTGGCTCCCGATGGGACCGTGTGGGGGGTAGGGTCAGGAGCCTCTCTCAGTAGTAGCACCGTGATTAGCGGGACGCAGAACGGATGGAGTTTAGGCTCCTTGCTGTTGGGCGAAGCGGCCGGGATCACGATCGCGCCGGATGGGACGGTGTGGGCGGTTGGCCGACCAGCAGGTAGCCTGGGTGCTACAGGCATTGCCTATAAACGGAGCGGGGGATGGAACATCGCCCCGGATGTCGCGTTGCTGATGCTGCGCCAGCTTCCCTTACGGCGTATTCAGATGGTGTCGAATACGGAAGGCTGGGCGGCGGGTGGTGGCACGATCTTGCACTACCAGGATGGTAAATGGGAGACCGTCGCCCAACTGAAGGCGGATCTCTATGGTCTCGCCCTCAGCCCCACCGGCGATACTGGTTGGGCGGTCGGTAGTGCCGGAGCGATTTTTCAGTACAAAGCCGGCCAGTGGACCGAGGCACCCAGCCCGACCGATTTGGGCCTCAGCCAAGTCGCTTGGATGTCTGCCGACGAAGCCTGGGCGGTGGGCGGGCAGGGAGCGTACAACGCCCACGGCATTCTGCTGCATTACACGCAGGGCGCATGGAGCGTCTACCAGCCGTAAAATACAGCAGCGCGGATCACTTGGTTAGCGGCTACTATTTCCTATTTCATAACAATGCGCCGCTACTTACCGTCCCATCCCCACGCCGGCGGCACCCCGGCCAGATCCGCGAGGCAGCGGACGTCGGAAGCCGGCTTGTGAGGGCTACTGCCGGCGTTAGGCGCTGGGATCATCGTCGAACAGTCCCAATTGTGCCCCTTGCGCGAGGCGCTGCTTCTCGGCCCGCTCTAGTTCCTGAATGCTCTGGGCCGGCGTGGGCAGATCCTCCGGCATCGTGCCGCCCAACTCCGCAATCGTTTCGCGCACCTTGCGGCCCACGGCGGCGTGCGCGGCATTGGCGGCCGCCGGCCCCTGGATCGCCTCACGCCGGATCTTGGCTTCCGCTTGGGTGGCCCGGAACAGGTTCGCGCCCAACTCCTCCGCCCCCATATGATCCAGGATACGGGCACCAGGGCGGAGTCCTTTACGCGCTGCGATCTCCGCAACCCCTTCCCCGTTGTACAACGCCCGGTAGCCCGCATTCTGGAAGATAGCAAAGTCCTGGGGGCTGATCACGCCGGCGGTGCGGGCGGTGGCGGCCAGGGCGGTGTTATGGTCGGCCAGTTGGTAGCGCAAGTAGATCCGCCGCTGCCCCTCAGTGAGGCCCGCTAGTTCATCGGCTTGTTCCGCCCGCCGGGTCTGGACGGCAAAGTACGTCTGGCCCAGTGCGACGATCTCCTTGCTCGGATCGGCGTTCTGTATACTGAGATAGCAGCCGTAGCGCGAGAGGTGGACATCGGCCACGCGGCGCTGGGCTCCTTTGCCGGTGGGGATCATATCGCTCACATGGGCGAAATGATCGGCGACCGGCTGATCGCTTTGGGCGCAGGCCAGTTCGCCCTTGGCCAGCGCGTTGCGGAACTTGCCGTATTCGGTGTAGCCCAGCAGCCGCGCCAACGCGCGCGCCGACCAATATTCGGTTCCGTCGGGGGTGGTCTGGCGGATCTGCTCAAAGGGCGATCCGGTGGCCGGGTCTAGCGTCATGGTGGTCTCCTTTAGCATGGTGGGTGCGTTCGGGTCACAGCACCGCACGGTACGCAATCGGCAGCAGCAGTGCGGGTTAGGCGATCCGGGGCGCGCTGCTCCTGTAGAGTTCTCCATCTTAGTTACGGCCCGCTACCGCCCTGCCCCTAGCTCTGTGGGCACTCCTGCGAGATCAGCCAGGACGCGGAAATAGTAGGCCATCTTGTTGGCAATCGTACCCCGCCCCTGCTTGCCCTGATTTTCCCGTACCAACCGGCGCGCTTCGTGCAGCAACGCTGCGAACGCTGCCTCATCCAGCCCACTGGCGTGCCAGAGCCGATGCGCCTGGGTGCTGTTGGCCGCTTTGTGGACCGCATCGCCCAGTTCCGTGCTATGGTCGAAGATCACCCCGGCCAGGTAGGCGCTGTAGGGCGCAGCCGGGGTGTCTCGCGGCGCGACAGGTAAGGCGGCAGCCTCGGCGGATGCGGACGTGTCCGCCGAGGTGCGTCCGTTGCGGCGCGGTTTTTGTGGCGCGGGGTGATTCGAATCATTCTCTTGTGTAATCTTTGAGGTAATCTCTGTATCTGTTGTTTCTGTAGTTTTTTCAGAATGCTCACTTGAAAGACTCGCGGGAGCATTCTGTAGTTTTTTCAGAATGCATTTGTAAAGTTGCGGGCCATCAATGCGGTAATGCAATTTAGGCACGTTCTGTACAGCGCGCACCTCCGTTTGCAAGCCGAACGGCTCCAACACCTTGCGCGCCTTGCGGACTTGATACTCGCTGAGGCTTAACTCGGCCTCCCACTCCTCAGCCGTTTTGTAGAACCAGCCATCCGGGTCGCTAGTACGTGGGGTCCAGTAGAGACACTGCGACAACAAGAGGGCCGCCTCTAAACTGCCGGTCATCTCAATAAAGAGTCGGGGAATTGTCAGCACACTGGCCTGCCCAGTTAAACGCCCCAGCAGTGCCAGCACGTCTTGCTGTGTAATGTCACCACCCATACGGCACCACCCATGCTATTCGATGCCCGCTCTGTGCGCTGCCTTTTGCCGTGTGCGATCCAACGCATAAGGTCAGAATAACTCGGTTGTTCATACAAGTCTCTATTCTTGAATAACTACATTGCTACGCGGTCTGCGCGGTGAAGGCGCGCCTTTAGCAGTAGTGGTATTATAGCCCTTTCCGGCATCGGCGGCGAATCGCATAAGACGCGCCGCCGCAGAGCAGGCAAGGCAGCTGCGGGGCCACTTAGCGGTTCCGTAGTAGGACGGTGGTGCCTACACGGTACTCCCGTCACTTGGTGTCCGGCGACCGGTTCCGGCGACTACGCTCCCCTCTACAGGTTTTGCATTGCCCGCCGGTGCTTGTCTTGCTCCAGCCATCCTCCCTCGCCCATGGGGCGGCGCACGGAGGGTTAGTCCGGCCCCTCCGTGTCGTAGGGCTGCGGCGGGTACGGCTCCTTGGGATCATGGGTAAAAGGGCTAGCGGGGGCATGGACCCGATCCAGGTAGCCCAGTGCGTGGCCTAGCCCGGCCAGGGAGTAGATTGCGGCGCGCATCGGCAGGGTGCAGTCGGGGCAGCGTGTCGCCAGGTGCAGCACCCCGCCGTCGCCTGTGCGGAGGCTGAACGTCAGTCCTGCGACCGTGGCCGTGCCGCCATCCGGCGCGATAGCGGTCTCCGGCAGATCACGCCCCAGCGTCTGGCGGAAGGTGACGGCGAGGGCGGTCCGGCGCGCCGCCGCGTCGGGTTGGGGG
>JALYUO010000518.1 GCA_030853735.1 Chloroflexota bacterium | reverse complement strand
GCGGTGGCACGGGCGCGCCCCGGCAATTGGCCGACGATATAGCCGCTCAGGGTGCCCAACAGGCAGCCGGCCACAAACAGCAGCCCCGCCACTAGCGGCCAGACGGTGCGCGGCGGGCGGGGGACCGCGCCGGCTCCGCCATAGAACGGTCCCGTGGGCGGCGCATAGCCACCCGGCGCAGGCGGCGGGTAGCCCGATCCGGCTGCGCCGTAGGGCGGTGCTGCGGAGGGATAGCTCGGCCCGGCTGCGCCATAGTTGCGCGGCTCGGCGGCAGGGTAGCGCGGCTCCGGTCCGTAGGGCGGCACCGATCCCCCACTGATGGGCGCGGCCGGCTCGTTGCCCGGCGGCTCCGGCACGGGGCCGTAGTATTGTGTCATAGCGACCTCCTTGACCGATGTCCCCCCTACTATAGCACAAATGCCGGCGAATGCAAACGGCCCCTCCCGCTAGGGGAGAGGCCGTCTCGTTGCGCCCGTTGCCGAGCGGATTTATTTGGTCGCTTGGCCCAAGATCAGCACCACGTTGGCGGTGAGGGTCTGGCCGGTGGCGGCTTTCGCGCCATAGAGCAGCACGCGGCTGCCGGCTTTCAGGTCGCTCAGGGCGGCGCTGGCCGGGGCACTGCTGCTGCCGGCGGTCACGCTGCGGAAGGCGGCGGTGCTGCTAACGGTCACTTTCTGCTCACCGTGCAGGGTGCGGACTGTGACGGTGTTGCCGTCCACGCTCTTGACTACGCCCAGTTCCGCCTGATTGGTGTCCGACACGACGGTGATCAGTTCGGCGGTGGGGGTGGCTTTTACCTTGCCGGTCGGCGCGCCGGGGGTGGTGGCGGGGGCGGTGGTGCCCGGTGCGTGCATCATGTGGCGCGGCGTGACGTTCACCACGTCGCCCGCTTTCAGATCCGCGACGGTTGCCAGGCCGCCCTTGAGGACGATGGTGCCCGCATCGGTGTTGACGGTTTCCGTCTTGTTGTTCTTGCCGCTGCTCAACGTCAGGGTGCCGGCGGCGTTGGTGACGACCGTGGCGTGTTCGTGCGCCAGCTTGCCGGTCTTGCCGGCTTTGCCGTGCGCGCCGTGCGCGCCGTGCGTGCCCACTTTCGCGGCAACCTTAGCGTCGGTCACGACGCGGGCATCAATTTGGCTTGCGGTGCCGGTGCCGGCCACGTTCACCGTTTCACCCACCGTGAGGTCGCCGGCTGCGCCCTGCGCGGGCTTGCCGTCTTTGGCGACCACGATCCAAGTATTCGTGCCCAGATTGACCGTGTAGGTGGCTTTTGCCCCTTGTAGCGTGAATCCAGTGCTGCCTTGCAGCGCGCTAATTTTGCCGGTGGCCCGGATAATGCCGTTGCTAGTGGCCTGCGTGTGCCCGGCGGCGCTGGCGTTGTGCGGGGTGGCGATCACGCCGCCCGCGACGATAGCCAACACGCCCAAGCCGGCCAGCCCGGCCTTGATTTTAGTACTGAACATGACAGTTCTACCTCCTAGATATAGCTAGTGCCTGTGGCACCTGAACGCACGCTAACGGACTAAGCGGCTTGCGAAGGGAAGCACCGCGCCCACTGGGCCGTTCCCGGCGGGGTCCGTTTTCGTGTACACCGCTATTATAACAAACGGCGGCGGCGATTGGGTTAAATCCGCGTAAAATGTTTGTTACTTCTGGGACGACGTGCTATAATAGCCGCGACAGGAGAGGAGGAACACCCTAGCTATGCAGGATAATCGCTCAAACCGCACCAATGAAGGCGTGACGATCACGCCGCGCACCGCCAACCGCGCCAATACGGTGGCCCGTGTCACGCCGCTGGAGCAAGCCAGCGGGATGCCCGCGCTGCCCACCTCGCGCCCGCAACGCGAACGCCGCGCCACTGGCCCGATCAACCCGGTCTACATCGCGCTGATCACCCTCGTGCCGCTGGCGATCCTGGCGACGATGCTTTTTGCCTCGGCTAAGATGTTCCCGCCGCCCGACCGCGTGCTGCCCGGCGCGCAGGTGCGGATCACGCCGGGGTCTGAACTTGCGTCACAGATTGGCCTCACCTATTCTCCGACCAAAGACGGGACGCACCGGCGCGAAGGCGATAAAGTCTATATCACCGGGCAGGCCAAAAATAACACCGACCGCACGATCTTCGGTATCTACCTGAAAGCATTCCTCTACCGGCCCGATGCGCTGGGCGGACAGGAACTGGTGGGCAGCGGCGTAGGGAACGCGGCCGGTGATGTCGCGCCCGGCGCGACGGTGCCCTTCACCATCACCGCGCAACTGGCCGGCGGCCCGGCACCGAAAGCCGGTATGCCCACGCCGCCGCCCAAGGATTATGAGACGGTCGAGATTTACACCGACCAAGTGTGGGGACCGACCCCCACGCCGCAAACCACCGCCGTCAAATAAGCCGCCGCCCGACCTCACCCCCCGCCCCCTCTCCTGAAGGGAGAGGGGAAGCTGGCCGCAAACTCCCCTCCCGCTTTAGGAGAGGGGGCGGGGGGGTGAGGGCGGGCGGCTGTCTAGTTGTTTAGCCGACCCCTCCCCCAACCCCTCCCCTAAAGCGGGAGGGGAGTTT
>JALYUO010000512.1 GCA_030853735.1 Chloroflexota bacterium | reverse complement strand
CTCCGAGGGCGGCGCGTCGTTCGCACCTGGGGGTGCAAACTCCTCGTTCGTAATTTTTAGATCATTATCGGCAAGACTAAACCTCCGGCGATGCCCGATTACACCTCATCTACCTGAAGTTCCTGGGTCAATAGTTCGCGGCGATACATCTGGGCATAGAGACCACCGCGCGCCACCAGATCGGTATGAGTGCCCTCTTCGGCCACCCGACCGTCGTCCAGCACCAGGATGTGGTCGGCGGCTTTGACCGTCGAGATGCGGTGGGCGATCAGGATGCTGGTGCGCCCGGCCAAGACATGGCCCAGGCCGCTCAGGATCTGAGCCTGGGTTTGCGTGTCAATGCTGGACAGGGCATCGTCGAGGATCAGGATGGCCGGGTCGCGCATGACGGCGCGGGCGATGGCGGTGCGCTGTTTCTGGCCGCCGGAGAGCGTGACCCCGCGTTCGCCGATCACGGTGTCGAGGCCGCCGGGAAACTGGTCAATGTCGTTGCTGAGGCGGGCCACGGTGACGGCCTGGGCGAGGCGGCGCGGTTCGGGCTGCTCCACGCCGAAAGCGACGTTATCGTGCAGCGAAAGCGAGAACAGGAAGGTGTCTTGCGGCACCAGGCCAATGTTGCCGCGCAGGACGGCCAGCGGGATGCGGCGCACATCGGTGCCGTCAATCAGCACCTGGCCCGCTTGCGCTTCATGCACCCGGCAGATCAGGTTGACGATAGACGTTTTGCCCACGCCGGTCGCGCCCAGGATGGCGAGACTGTGCCCGGCAGGGACATGGAAGCTCAACCCTTCCAGCACCGGGCGACCGCCATAGGCCAGCGATACGTCGCGGAACTCAATGTCGCCTTTGATGGCGCTGATGGGCAAGGTGTCAGGACCGTCGGCGATGATCGCCGGTTCGTTCATCACCTTGCTGACGCGGCCCAACGAGGCTACGCCCTGCTGATAGAGGTTGACCGTCCAGCCAAAGGCGATCATCGGCCAACTCAGGATGGCGAGATAGCCGTTGAACTCAATGAAGCGGCCCAGCGTGAGGTGCCCGACAATCACTTCGCTGCTGCCGAGATAGAGGATGAGCGCGGCGGTGATACCGGAGACTAGCGCGGTGAAGGGCCAGAGCAGGCCCGACAGCCGCTGGTAGGCCATGTTACGCTCGACATACTCCTGGCTCGCCGCTTGGAAGCGGGTGATCTCGTAGTCTTCCTGGGCGTAGGCTTTGACCACGCGGATGCCGGAGAAATTTTCTTGCGCGCGGGTCGCAATCGCGCCGAACTGGGCCTGCACCCGCTCATAGCGGACGTGCATCATGCGCCCGATCACGGTGAAGGCCACGCTGACCAGGGGCAGGGCAATCACGGCAATCGCGGCCAGTTGCCAGTCGAGCGCGAACATCAACCACGCCGCGATGAGGAAGAGGATGCCCGTATTGACCGAGTTCATGATGGCCGGGCCGAGCAGCATTCGCACGGCGCTGAGGTCGTTGGTGGCGCGGGCCATGAGGTCGCCGGTGTGCATCTCACCGAAAAAGCTCTGCGGCAGCCGTTCCAGGTGGCCGAAGAGGTCACGGCGCATTTCATATTCGACGCGCCGCGAGATGCGGCCACTGACGAAGCGCATCCCGAAGGTGAAGCCGCCTTGCACCGCCGCCAGCGCGACGATGCCGGCCGCCAGCCAGTAGGGGCGGTCGCCGGGGTGGCCGCTTTGCAGGCTGTCTACGGCCATGCCGAGCAGGCGCGGTTGGCTCAGGCTGAGGAGCGTGCCGACGATGATCATCAGCACCATACCGGCTAGGGCGGGCCGATAACGGGCGAGATAGGGCAGCAAAGGTTGCAGTTGGCTCATGGGCAATCTCCTATGGCGCAAACGGGTCCGGCGCACCATCGCGGGGGCGTGTCGCTAATGATAACGGATCGTGGCGCAGCTTTGGACCGCCATTGGGCCGATTTTGTGGGGGCCAATGGGCGGATCTCTGGGCCACGTTTGTTCACCACAAAGCCCCAAAGAACACGAAGAACGCAATACGCAAGAGTCTTTGTGTTCTTTGGGCCTTTGTGGTGAGATCGGAGGCGGGGCGACCGCAACGCAGCCCGCCTGTGCGGGCTGCGACGATGCCGATGGGAGGAGGCCGTGTAGGGCCGCAATGAATTGCGGCCCTACACTCGCTTTTTGTGGGTGGCTGAGGCGGAGGTTGGCTGCTGGGTTACGCTACGCGGGCGTTCCAGTCCACCTTGTAGGAGTGGATCCACTCCAACTCTGTTGAGCCTGCGAAGCGCTTGAGGAAGACGGGCATCAGCAGGTCGCGCAAGGCGATGGCGATGGGGTTGGTGATGGTCTTGCTGTTGCCGGTGCGGCGGGCACCCTTGACCAGCTTCTCAACCCGATCTTTGCGGAGGCTCTCATATTTGGCGAAGGCCGCGTCCAGATCGGTCACATCGCGCAGGCACTTGCCCAACACCACCGCATCTTCCAGGGCCATCGCTGCGCCTTGCCCGGCGTGCGGCGAGGTGGCATGGGCCGAGTCGCCCACCAAGACCAGTGGCCCCTTGTGCCAGGTCGGCAGCGTGGGCAGATCGTAGATCGGGTAGGTGCCGATCGCCGCCGTGCTGTTGATCACGGCGGCGACAAAGGCGGGGTCGTCGCGGTGCAGCGCAGCGAGGTGCCGACGCAAGGCATCCTGGGTAACCGTGTCAAGTTGCCCCCGCGCCGGTTCGTGCGGCTCCGGCACATTGCTGAACCACCAAACCTCGTCCGCCTGCCGCGCCAGATAGCCGAAAAAGGCGCGCTTGCCGAAGATCATGTGCTGTTCGCCGGGGGTCGGCGCAACCGCCGTGCTGTGGGTGAAGCCGCCGTAGCCGATCAGGCCGGTGTAGCTTGGCGCGGGCGCGTCCGGCAGCATCAGGCGGCGGGTGCGCGAATGAATGCCGTCGGCCCCGACCACGAAATCGCCGCACGCTTGGCTGCCGTCCGCGAAACGGGCGATCACGCCGCCCGTGCCGGTCACTTCGACGGTCCGTAACTTCTTGCCGAAGTGGATCTTGATCCCGCGCCGTAGCGCTTCTTCGCGCAACACACCTTGTAACGCGCCGCGCTTGACCACCACCGACGTGGCCCCGTGCCCCGTGCGTGCGCCGTTCGGCACTTGGCCCAACTGCTTGCCGGTGCCGCTATAGAGGACGATATGCGGACAGGGGAAGCCGTCCGCCGTAATTTGCCGATCCACGCCCAGCGTCGTCAACACGTCTAGCCCGTTGGAGGCGACCTGCAACCACGCGCCGGCATAGTCGTCGGGCGCGGGATGGGCCTCGTAGATCTCCGCCGCGATACCCGCCCGTTCCATGAACAAGGCGACCACTGGCCCGGCGATGCCGCAGCCGATAATGATAGCCTTGCGCCCGGTTGAAATCTTACTGTCCATGTGTCCACTCCTTATCAGCAATAGTTCTTCTGCCCAACGCCTTGATCCGCGCACCGCTGCTGTAGCCCCTATCACTTGCAGCGCCGACCCGCTTGCTGTACACTCATCTTAGCAGACATTTATTCTTAGTAGGTAATTATCTTAGCAGCTAAGATTATTATACACGGAGCAAAGGTCCATGTCAATAGGCCCGGATGACCAAGATCAAGTGGTGCGTGCGATCATGGGCGAGATACGCGAGATGAGTACGCAGGCGGTGGTGTTGAGCCAGGTGATTGCCGACCGGCTGGGGATGAACCCGACGGATGTGGAGTGTTTGGGCGTGGTTGCGGCGGAGGGATCGCTGACGGCGGGCCGCTTGGCCGACCTGAGCGGCCTCACCACCGGCGCGATTACCGGCGTGGTGGATCGGCTGGAAAAGAGCGGCTACGTGCAACGCGAAAATGACCCCACCGACCGGCGGCGTGTGATCATCCGCGCCTGCGCCGAGCGCCAAGCCGAACTAGAGGAGCCATTCGCGGGGGTTACGAGCGCGACGCTGGAGCTACTCGCGCACTACGACGCGGTGCAACTTGCCACCATCCGCGACTTTATCGTGGAGGCGAACGGGGTAGGCCGCAGCCAGATCGCCCGCCTGCGCGAGCAGACCACCAAAGCGGCGCGGAGAACCTTCCCGCGCAGAAAACGGGCGTGAAGACGCAAAAACGCTCCTAGCCAGAGCAGGCTAGGAGTAGCGTTATGCGGCTTATCTGTCGGCGACGCTTAGGGGTGCAGGTTGTGCGTGGGGACCGGCTGGGGGAGTGAGCGTATTCCTGTCGGCACCGCAGGCAGCGGTCGGGGCAGAGATGGAACAGCTGTCACAGTTCTCACTGACTGCGGAAGTTGATTTATCACTGGACCTGTGCTAGGATAATCTGCTGGATTAGATGGTAGCCCTATTCCTGCCCGGATTAATAGATCCTGTCCTCTCGCATAGGATACATAAATGCCGCCAGCTGGCGATCCTTGCCACGGATCAGTAACTCCCGTGGGAAATGATAGTGCAGTATATTGGCTGGCTAATGACTGACTAAAATAAACCTCTGAGAAAGCGTTGTACTCATCGTCCGAGGATTTAGTACTTTGTAATTGTGCGTCGTGCGGTATTAAACTGCGCGCAAAGGCTTTATATTCGTCATCACTTTGTCCTCCTCGCAAAGAGGTACGTATTTCGCTGATTTTGGCGTTGGGAGAAGCCGAAGCCTCATTACTCCAAAAAGCAACCTCATACTTCCTAGAATCATAACTGTACCGCATAGGAGAATTAGGTATGTTGCTTGAAGCAATATGGTGCTGTTCCCACTCCGCTTTGGTCAAGCCGAGACCATCCGACACAAGAGCCACATTTGCTGTGGTTTGAGAAGCGGAACCACAACCTGTAGCAAACAGCAGTAGCGCAAGACAGGGCAAGGGGCCACACCATACTAGACGACGGACTATACGTAGCTTCATGCCGGCAAGCTCCCCTAAAGTCGCTACTTAAATATGCGGATCGGAAAATTGCTTACCGAGGGTAATGAAATATGCTTAATGCCATCATAGCACATCTCTCAACAAAATGCAGGAGTGGGGAGAAGACCGATTCCACCCAAATCTGGAGGTATCTGCGGGAGGAGGCGACCGAGGTCGCGGCTACCGCTACGAAGTCTGCCTGCACGGGCTGAGAGGATCAGTCTGACCGCTGTGTATAATACAGGTGGGGTAGCCGATTCCCGCAATGAATTGCGGCCCTACACGCGCCCTTTGATGTTACTGACGGCTGAGAGGATCAGCGCCTTGCCGCCCGCGCAAGGGGAGTGCTATAATGTAGTGTCATCGCACTTACAGTCATGTACGCATTACGCATTACGCATTACGCAGGGAGGGTGCTGCTTGAGCCGTCGTTCTGGAGGGTCCAATCCGTATAGTTCGGAACCGTTGCGCGGCCGGCGCTTGTGGCGCTATGGCGATTGGGGCAACGCGGGGGAACACATCGGTCGTCACTGGGAGACGGTGGCGACCCCGATTTTGCGCGAAGCCATCGGCCACTTGCGCCCACCGATCCACCCCGACGACCCGGCTTATACGCCGCAGGTGTTGATCAGCATCGTCAGCGACCCCGACCTGTCGGCGGAAGTGCATGGCTCCAGCTTGGCCCATGCCGACAGCCTGATGCTGGGCTTCGACGCGGCGGGGCGGGTGGTGGCCGAGCCGGCAGACTTCAAGTGGTCGCTGGAAACCGCCGAGAGCCGGCAAGTGTCGGCCACGGGGCTGGCGCGGCTACTTAACGCGGGGTTGCCGCGGCTGGAGGCGGCGGTGAGCGAAGCGTTGGCGGCGTTGGCGATAGCCGCTAGGGTGCCGCACCCCGATCTTGAACTGGTGAGCGGCAGCTTGGCCGCGCCCGCCCGCGCCGAGCAAGCCGTCAACCAGCCGACCGCCGAGCAAGATTCCGATCCCGACACCGGCGGCTTCGATCTGGTAGACGATCTGGAAGAGCGGCAATACGCGCTGATCACGCGCGACGGTGTGTTTTTCGCGCCCCGTCACGACGTGAACGAGCGGTTCCTGCGCGGCGAGGCCAACCGGCGCAAGCCGCAACCGCTGGACCCCGATCAGGCGTGGTTCCAGGATTTTGACCCAGTGGAGTTTTTCGGCGCGCTGCCGGGCTGGGAGACCGCCGGGTTGCTGGCGGGCTACGACAAAAGCACGGGGCAGTTGAACGACCCGGACGGAGCCGAACGCTATTACCGCCTGGGCGCGGGCACGCAGGGGGCGCTGATCCGCTGGCACACCTCGATTTTCAGCAGCGAACCGGCTCCCATTGACGTGCCCACCGAACTGGAAGCCCTGCGCCGCGCGCGGCACCTGTGGGGCAGCACCGATCTGTCGCTCTACCTAGACCGCATGATGGTCGTGCGGGCCGAGCGGGAAAATGCGTTGCGCGAATGGCTACACGAAATCTACGGCTGGGGCCGCTTCCGCGCCGACCTGGAGCGCCAGGGCATCGGCAACGGCGAACTGGATTCGAAAGGCGGCAAGCGGCGCTGGGGCATTGTGTTTAACGCCATCCAGAAGGCGGTGCGAGCGCGTATCTGCACCGATGCGTTGGTCCTGGTGGCTGACGAGCAGAGCGATATGGAAGCATTGGAGGCGATGCAAGCGCGCACGGCGGAGTTTGGCGGGTTGGCGAACGTCGTGGCGCGGCACACGATCACGGCGGCGCTGACGAACCGGGGCGGCGACTGATGCCGCACCACCCGGCCCACGATCAGCCGCCGCCCAATACCAACGGCGCGGGCGCAGTAGACAATGCCCTGCCGTTGGCCCCAGGTCAGAGCCTGCTGTTTTTCGGCGACAGCATCACCGCCGAGCCGGCGGGCTATGTGGCGGTGTTGGGTCAGGCACTACGCCACACCCGCGCCGACCTGGGGCTGCGGCTAATCAATGCGGGCATCTCCGGCAACACGGTGCGTGATCTGGAGGCGCGGCTGGAGCGCGATGTGCTGGCCCAGCCGCCCACCTATGTCGCGATCTGCATCGGGGCCAACGACTATCTGGGGGCCGCCGCCGGCGATCCGCAGGGCGTGCCCTTGCCGGAGTTCCTGCTGCACTATGAGGAGCTGCTGACCCGCCTGCGCGCCGCCGATGTTGCCGCCATCCTGCTCACTATCCCGATCATCGGCCAGGACGACGAAGACCACCCGATCCCCGACCCCGGCCCCTACAATGCGGCGATCCTGGCCCTGGCCGCCCGCGCCCGCTTGCCGGTGGTAGACCTGCACCGCGCCTTCTACGAAGTCTATGAGCGCGCCGGCAACTACAAGCAGACGGTGCGCCTGAGCGACGACGGCGTGCATCCCAACCGCCAGGGCCACGCCCTGATCGCCCGCGCCCTGATCGCGCAACTGGGCCTGCTGCGGAAAGGCGGCGCAGCGTGATCCGCCGCCGGGCGTGATCCGCCTGCGCGTCACCCCCGGCCAAGCCGCTATGGCCGTCGTGCTGCTAGGCGGACTGTTGCGCTGGTATCACCTGACCGCCCTCAGCCTATGGGTAGACGAGGGGATCACAATCAGCGTGGCGCGCGTGCCCTGGCCGACCGTGCTGGGGCTGCATGGGGCGTATGAGGTCCATCCGCCGCTCTATTTCGCCTTCATCAAACTGGTCAGCCTGGGGCTGCCGGAAGCCGTGGCCGGGCGGGTGGTCAGCATGATCGCCGGCACATTGACCGTCGGCGTGCTCTACTTGCTGGTGGCGCGCTTGGTGCAGCCGTGGGCCGGAGTGCTGGCGAGTCTCGTGCTGGCGATAGCTCCCTTGCATATCTGGTATTCCCAAGAGGGCCGCCAATACGCGCTCGTGGTTCTGCTGATCGCGATCTCGTATCTCGCCCTGGTCGCGTTTATGCAATCGCGGCGCGGAGCCTGGGCCGCCATCTATGGCGTGACTTTGCTGTTAAGCGTCTATGTGGAATATAGCGCCGTCTACGCGCTGCTGCCGCAAGGGGGAGTGCTGCTCTATATGCTGCGGCGACACGGGCGGCCCGTATGGCCCTTGATCGCGGCGGCGGGCGGGGCGGCGCTGGGGTTCCTGCCCTGGTTGCCGCAATTGCTGCACACGGCGGCGAGTCAGCCCAATGCCGCCTTTTTCACCGTCACGCCGGCGCGGATCGCCAGTTCCGTCCTGTCGCTGATCGGGCTGGCAGAACCGTTGAGCCGCCAGGGATCGGCAGCCGAGGCGACGGCGCGGCTCTCCGCCGCAGAGATCGGCTTCTATGGGCTGCTACTGCTGGCGTTCACGCCGGCGGCGCTGGCCGGGGCACAGGCGCTGTGGCGGCAATCGGCGCTCGCCTGCGGCTGCGCGCTGGCGCTGGCGGTCGGCACGCTTGCCACGGCCGGCGTATTGAGCTTGGTTTATCCTGGTTATGTCAAGCGCACCGTGTTGGCGGCAGGGTTGGGTTGGGCGGTGCTGCTCGGCGCGGCCCCCTTTGCGGTGGGCTTGTCGGCTTGGCGGCGGGCGCTTACGCTGGGCAGTGTGGCCCTGGCCCTGCTCCTGGCGGCAGGAACGTTGGTGACAACCTACCGCAACGGCGACAAGCAGCATTGGCGCGAATTGGCGGCGGCCACCGCGCACGCCGCCGCGCCGAGCGGGATCGTCGTCACCTATCCGCAGGTCGCCGGCACGCTCTTAGATGTCTATCAACCGG
>JALYUO010000501.1 GCA_030853735.1 Chloroflexota bacterium | reverse complement strand
GCCCGGCGCGTCCGCCGGCGGCGCGCACGCCGGCGACGGCGACGCTAATGGCGACCAGGACGCGGGCGGGGTCGGGGCCGTCGAACAGCCAGAGTTCGGCCTGGGGCGCGTAGTGTTTGAGCAGCGTGCCGGGCGAACGGGCGATCTCGCCATTGGGCGCGGCGGGCGCGGTAGTTGCCACGTTGGGCAGCAGCGCGCGTAGCTGTTCCAGCGGGATCGCACCGGGGCGCAACAGACGCGGCGGGCTACAGGTCAGGTCTAGCACGGTCGATTCTACGCCGTGCTGCGTGGGGCCACCGTCAAGGATGAGCGGTAGCCGCCCGTCGAGGTCGGCGGCAACATCGGCGGCGCGGGTGGGGCTGGGGCGGGTGAAGCGGTTGGCGCTGGGCGCGGCTATCGGCACGCCCGCCGCCCGGATCAGGCCCAGGGCGATGGGGTGCGCGGGCATCCGCACCGCGACCGTGGCCCCGCCCGCCGTCACCGCCAGGGGCACAGCCGGGCCGCGCGGCAGCACCAGGGTGAGTGGTCCCGGCCAGAACGCCGCCGCCAAGGGGGCTACCAGATCCGACCAGTCGGCGGCGACCTCGGCCAGCCCGCTGAGGTCGGCGATATGCACGATCAGGGGATCGGCGGCGGGGCGTTCTTTGGCGGCGAAGATGCGCGCTACCGCCCCTGGATCGAGGGCGTTGGCCCCCAGGCCATAGACGGTTTCGGTGGGAAAGGCGACCAGTTCGCCCGCCCGCAGCAGCGCGCCTGCCTGCGCCAGCAGGGCTGCATCGGGGTGCTGCGGGTCCACGGCCCAGATTGCGGTCTCATACTCCATTGTCTATCCTCCCAGCAGAAAGTGTGCCCGAACGCGGCGGGCGGAGGGCGGAGTGTTTAGTGTTTAGTGTTTAGTGTTTAGTTCTGAGTTACGGTGGCGATCCCTTGCCGGATTGGGGTGGGGCCGGATTCTTCGCTGCGCGCAGAATGACAGGATCTCAGTGTAGCAAGACTCTGACGGGGCGGCGGTGCGCTAATTTTACCCCTCTATATATAATGACATCGGGGAGGGGGGTTAGAGGACATCGTCTTTTTTCGTGCCTAGAATCGGCCCATTTTTGCGGGCCAAGTCACCGAAAACGGGTGGATTTTCACTAATTATTGAAGGACCTAGCAGCTATCAGTCTATAATGCTATCATTCTGTTAGGTATTGCGCTGGTCTAAGCTGCGTTCCTAGTCTGAGGGTTTTGGGCAGACGCTATTCGTCAGGAAACGCGCAACTAACGACACGAACGGATCGTAGGGATGAGTGTAGTGCCACAATTCATTGCGGGGCTTGGCCGATTACGTCGCCGAAGATCCGCGTGCGTGAAATCTGGGGACGTAGGTTGCCGAGCCCCGCGATGAATTGCGGCACTACACTCCATCAGACGGCATCAAGAACGGCTGGCGGGGCGGCGGGTTTGCAGCGGGTTCGGCCATCTGGTAGAATGAGATGACTATCATTGATTAGAGGAGGATAATCTGTGCCTGAGCAACTGAGTACCGCGCCGTTGGTGCGCCGTTTTGTCGGAGCGGATGTGGATGCCGCCGATGCGGCGGCGATCAGCGATCTGTACGCGCAACTGGCGGCGCGCCCGCTGCCCGATCACGCCGCGCTGGTGGCCTGGATTCGGGACTGGGACGAAGTGACCGCGCTGGCCGATGAGGTCTATAGCGCGGCCTATATCACTATGTCGTGCAATACGGCCGACTCGGCCGCCGAAGCGCATTATCTGCGGGTGATCGAAGAATTGCTGCCGGTGTTGGAGCGCAACAATTTCCAGTTGCAGCGCAAATTGCTGGGCGCGCCGGCGGTGGGCGAGTTGGATGCGGCGCAATACGGCACCTTTTTGCGCGAGGTGCGGGCGCGCGTAGACCTGTTCCGTGAAGAGAACGTGGCGCTGCAAACCGCTGTGCAAAAGATGGAGCAGGAGTACGATAAGATCACCGGTGCCCAGATGGTAGACTTCCAGGGCGAGCAGCGAACCATGCAGCAGATGGGCCTGTTTCTGGAAGACAACGACCGGGCGCTGCGCGCAGCGGCTTGGCGGGCGCGCGACGCGGTGCGCGCCGCCGACGAAGCCACGCTGGACGATCTGTATGATCGGATGTTGCCGGTGCGCCAACAGATCGCGCACAATGCCGGTTACGCGAACTACCGCGACTATACTTTTGCCGATAAGCTGCGCTTCGACTACACGCCCGACGACTGCCTGGCTTTTCACGCGGCTATTGAGCGCCATGTGGTGCCGGTGGTGACGGAGTTCAACGCGCGCCGCCGCCGGTTGCTGGGCTACGACAGCCTGCGCCCGTGGGACACGCAGGTGGACCCGGCCGGGCAGCCGCCGTTGCGCCCGTTCAGCGAAGTGGACGATCTGATCGCCGGCTGCCGGCGCGTGTTCGCTCAGGTCGATCCCGAACTGAGCGGGTTTTATAACGCGATGGTGGACGGGCAGTTGCTTGACCTGGGCAGCCGGCCCGGCAAAGCGCCCGGTGGCTATATGACCGCGCTGGCCGAGCGGCGCGTGCCGTTTATTTTTATGAACGCGGTGGGCCTGAAACGCGATGTGGATACGCTGTTGCACGAGGGCGGGCACGCTTTCCACTACTTCCTGGCGCGGGAGCAGCCGTTGCAGGCGTATCATCACACCGGCTCGGAGTTTGCGGAAGTCGCCTCGATGTCTATGGAGTTTCTGGCGCGGCCTTACCTGGGCGAGTTCTACACGGCGGAGCAATTGACGAGCCTGGGCGATGACCAGATCCGCGATACCCTCAGCTTCTTGCCGTTCATGGCGATGATTGATGCCTTCCAGCATTGGGTCTACACGACTGAGCAGCCGGATGCCGCCGCTCGGCACGCCCAGTGGGCCGAACTGGAAGCGCGCTTCCGGCCCGATGTGGATTGGAGCGGCCTGGAAGGGACGCGCGATAGTGGCTGGCAATACCCGCACGTTTTCGGCGCGCCGTTCTATTACATTGAGTACGGCATCGCGCAACTGGCGGCGCTGCGGATCTGGCTCAACTCGCTGACCGACGAGCGGGGCGCGGTGCAAGCCTACAAGCAGGCGCTGGCGCTGGGCGGCAGCCGCCCCTTGCCCGATCTGTTCCAGGCCGCCGGTGCCGAGTTTGGCCTGGATGACCGCATCGTGGGCGAAATCGTCCAGGGCGCGGTGGCGCAGATCGCGGGCTGACGAGTTCTGAGTTACGGTTTCAACACGGAGACACGGAGACACGGAGGACGGAAGGTTGGGTTTCGGGTTTTGCGTTCCGAGTTAGCTAACCGCCGACCGCCGACTGACGACCGACAATCGCCGACCGGCCCACGGCCCACGGCCCACGGCCCACGGCCCACGGCCCACGGCCCACGGCTCACGGCCCACGGCCCACTGCCCACAGGAGGGACACAATGGCACATATTACTGAGACGATCAATATCGCGGCTCCGGTCGCGCAGGTGTGGGACTTTATCACGCATACAGCGAATCTGCCGCAGTGGGCGGCGGATGCCATCGAAGAGGCGACGGGCGACGCAATGGAGGTGGGCACGGCCTGGACCGAGAAGCTGCACGTCGCGGGGCGGGCGCTGGACGTGACGTGGCGCATCCATGAGGCCGACGCGCCGCATAAGCTGACCTTTGTGGGCGCGACACCCGGCGGCGGCACGGCGCGCGGCAGCCACCTGCTGGCCGAGGCTCCCGGCGGCACGGAGATGACCACCGAACTGGAATATACGCTGCCCGGCGGGGTCTTCGGCGAGATCGCTGACCGGCTGATCCTGGAACGGCGCACTGCGCGTGATGTGCAAGATATGTTGGGCAAAGCCAAAGCCGCTATCGAGGGGCCAGACGCAGGCGCAGACCTGGCCTAACGGCAACGCGGGGGCGCGGCACGGCTTATGCAACACATAAGGGGAGTGTGAATGGGCCGGATTGTAACCCTGCTCACTAACAATAGGCGCGGCGGTCCGCTATAATAGAGTGGTAACTGCTCTCTCAGCAATGGGCCGGGGGAGCGCGAAAGGAGCAACCCTGTGGCAAATTTGGCGCATATTGACGATGCAACGTTCCAGCATTCGGTGCTGGAGAGCACGACCCCCGTGATTGTGGATTTCTGGGCACCCTGGTGTGGCCCGTGCAAAATGATGGCTCCCGTGCTGGAGGAACTGCACAACGAGTACAAAGGCGCAGTGCAGTTCGTCAAGCTCAACACCGACGAAAACTACGACTCGGCTACCCAATACGGTATCCAGAGCATCCCCACTCTGGTCATTTTCCAGGGCGGCAAGGAAGTGCATCGCTTGGTCGGCTTCGCGCCCAAAGCGCAACTGAAGCGCCAGATCGACCGCGCGCTCGGCCAGCCGGAGCATCAGCACCTGCCGGCGGAACAAGCCAGCTAGACGAATTGCGGAATGCGGAATGCGGATTGCGGAATTAGACGTTCTGCAATCCGCATTCCGCTTTTTGCGGGGATAGCGTGAAGGAGTATCTTGTGGCGAACCTGACGGCGGTGGATGATGCGAGTTTCGGGGCGGCGGTGCTGGAGAGCAGGGTGCCGGTGGTGGTGGATTTCTGGGCACCCTATTGTCGGCCCTGCGATTTGCTGGCTCCGGTGTTGGAAGAGTTGCAGCGCGAGTACGGCGACGCGGTGCAATTCGTCACGCTGAACGCCGAGGAGAACACCGACTCGGCCAGCGCCTACGATGTGTTTGCGATGCCCACGCTGGTGGTCTTCCAGGGCGGGCGCGAAGTCCACCGCCAAGTCGGCTACAAGGCCAAAGCGCAACTGAAGCCGCAGCTTGATCGGGCGCTGGCCCACGCCGCTCCCCGCTAACCCCCAGCCGACAAACGGCAAACGGCGCATCCCTCGCTATGAAGGATGCGCCGTTTGATTATAAACCCGTAATTCAGAACTCAGAACTCAAAACTCAGAACTTATTGCGTGCCGCCCTGCGTGCGGTCGCCGGGGCCGGGCGCGCCGATTTCGCGTTTCGAGATGCCGGCGTCACGAAAATCGTTCAGCGGGCTGGCATTGTCGCGCGCCTGCTCTTCGCCGAACGCGCCTTCGGTGTTGCGGCCCTGGCCGCCGGCGTGGGCGGTGTCGGTGTGCCCGCCGGGGGTGGAGGTGCTGCCCTGGTGGGTGCTGTCACCACTGGTGCCGTAATGGCTGCCGGTGGCGAGACCGCTTTCGGCACCGCGTCCACTGCCCTCATCATCCCCGGCCACGCGGCTGACGGCCCCTACGCCAGTGTCGTGGCGCTCGTGGCGTTGCAAATCCTCTGGGACGTGCTGCCCGGCGTGTAGCCCCTCAATGGCCTTCGGCTCCGGTTGGTGGCGTTCTTCGCGCCAGGTCTGGTCGTTGTGTTGTGGGGTGGCTCCCTCGGCTTGATTGTTTGGGTCGTGCGTATTGTGATCACTCATAGTGCTGCTCTCCTTGTGCCTGCCTGTAGGCGGCAGGACTGTCAACCGCTACTGGGCAAATTGCGTGCCAGAGGTGTGCAGCCGACCAGCCACGAATAGGGTCACGCATACACGAATGAGAGGTGGGCATGGATAGCGCGTGCTAGTCCGGGGACGATCCGGGCCCGCTTGGCCGCTGCGTGGGTCGCCGGCTCCCTGCGTGGCGCTATTCGTGTATTCGTGATCCCATTCGTGGCCGGTCGGCCGCCTCCCCGCGCCCCCCCACCTGAATAGTTACAAGCGTAAAGCGTAAAATGTAAGTAGCGGCGGGTTG
>JALYUO010000497.1 GCA_030853735.1 Chloroflexota bacterium | reverse complement strand
CCGGTTGCGGCGGTGGGCCAGTGCGACGCACAGCCGTGCGCTGCCACAGCTTGGTCCCGCGCAATGAATTGCGCTGCTACAGTTTGGTCCCGCGCAATGAATTGCGCTGCTACAGTTTGCCTCCGCGCAATGAATTGCGCTGCTACAGCTTGCCTCTCCCGTATTCCGCAATCCGCATTCCGCATTCCGCAATCGTCAGGTCCAGTCGGCGCGGGTGCGGCCGTGGGCGGTGGGGGGCCGCCATTCGCGGGGGTCGAGCGCGCCGATGAGGGCGGCGCTGACGAGGAGGTCGTCGTGGCCTTTGGCTTCGGGAACGGCCCAGCTGAGGATTTTGCCGGGGCCAGGGGCGACGGTGTAGGCGCAGGCGGCGACCTGGGCCCAGTAGAGGCGGGTGTCGGTGGCGCTGTCGTCGCTGTAGTCTTTCCAGCGACCCGATTCGATGGTGGCGAGGAAGGCCCAGCCGAGGTCGCTTTTGCTGGGGGCGCTGAAGATGAAGGGCGTGACTTCGCATTGGCCTTTGAGCGCGGCGGCCAGCAGGCTGGCGAGGCCCGCGCCGAGGCCGGTTGCGTCTATGACGCAGTAGCGGGCGCGCCAGACGCTGCGGGCGAGGTCGAGCAGGTGGGGCAAGAGCGCGCTGGTGGGCGTGCCGGTCCAGAGGTGGCGGTCTACGACGCGGTAGACGGGGCGGCGCAGCAGGTCGTCGGTGACGCTGCGGGTGTCTACTTCGACGACGGTGAGGGCGGTGCTGTCGCGGCGGCGTTCGCGGGCGCGGGCGGCGGGGTCGGTGGGCGCGTCTTCCGCGCCGCCGCCCACGTCTACGAGCAGGGCGTAGGTGCGACCAGGGACGGCCTGGCGCTGGCGGGCGTGGCTGCCGTGCATCTGGGCTTGGCGCTCGGCGGGGAAGAGGCCGCCGACGGCATCGAGTTCGCGCAGTTCGTATTCGGTGCGGATGAAGGGGTGGTTGGCCCCCAACACGGCGATGCGGCCGCGCACATGGTCGGCGTAGAGCGGCAGTTCCTCGGCGACGCGTTGCCAGTCGGCGACGCGCAGGGTGCCGGCGGCGGCGGCGTGGGCGGTGGCGCGGCTGAGGAGCGAGCCGGCGGCCCACGGGGTGCCGGTGACGATGGTCGGGGCGTTGGTGCTGGCGGTCATGGGGGCGAAGACGGCATCCCAGCGGTCGGGGGCGATGTCTTGCGCCTCGTTGGCGATCAGCAGCAGGCTGGCCGTTTCGCCGCGCGCGTTGGCGGTGGGTTCAGCAGAGAGGAAGGCGGCGCTGGCGTGGCCGCAGGTGAGACGGTAGCCGTCGCGGCTCTGCACGTTGGGGTGCAGGCCGGTCTGTAGACGCTCGGCCAGGCGGCGGCGGCTGATGAGCGCCTGGGGCTTGAAGGTGGGGGCGGCGAGGACGATGCCGCCGCCGCTGCTGCTGTGGCGGGCGAGCAGGTAGGCTTGCAGTTGGGCGAGCAGTTCGTCTTTGCCGGCCTGGCGGGCCATGAGGACGACGAACGAGTTCTGAATTCTGAATTCTGAATTATGAGTTGCGGTCCTTTGGTATTGCCTGTTCTGGTATTGCGCGTTGTGTTGGCGGCGCTCGTTGAGGGCGGCGAGGATGGGGGCAGCGGCTTCGAGTTGGTAGCGGCGCAGGCGGGTGTGGGGGTAGGCGGCGCGGCTGAAGGCGGCGAAGTCGTTGAGCAGGCGGGCGATGGCCTGGTGGTGGGCTTGGTAGTGGGCCATGGAGAGATCCTTTCTGAGTTCTGCGTTAGGGAAAGCGGCGAAATGATTGATCCACGAAGGACACGAAGGACACGAAGGTTTTGATCCGCGCAGGGCCGCGAAGCAACGCGAAGACGACGATGGCTTTTGATCCACGAAGGACACGAAGGTTCACGAAGGTTTGTAGCAATTGACGACGATGATTGATCCGCACAGGACGCACAGCCACGCGCAGATTTGGGATGCCGCTGGGTTTTGATCCGGGCAGGATGATGAAGGGTTGGGGAGGCTTGGCATTCTGGACGCAGTGAAGAATCTGCTAAGGCGTTGATCGCTTGACGGAGGCGGCTCCGGCAGGCCGGCTTACGCTTGCGGGCGGGCCGCTTACCCTGCAAGCGGATTCTTCGCTGCGCTCAGAATGACATGATTCTTTTCACAGTCCCGGTGTGAACCCCTCCCTAACTCAGCACTCAGAACTCAGAACTCCGCACTCTCGTCGAGGCGAGCGAGGAGGGCGGTGAGGTCGGCGGCGGGGTCGCTGGGGGCGAGGCCGTGCTGGGCGCGCAGGAGGCGGGCGAGGGTGTCTGCGCCTTTGCAGTAGGCGGTGACGCGCTGGGTGAGGTCGAGGTCGGCGCTGCCGGCGACGGCGGTGAGCAGATCGTGCAGGGTGCCGATCTCGGTGGTGAGGGTGTCGTTGGCCTCGTCGGCGGCTGGGGCGACCGGGCGCGTGGTGGGCGCTGCCGGCAACGGGGCCAGGGGTTGGGCGGCGGGCGGCGGGAAGGGCGCGGCCAGTTGATGGAAGGGATCGGGTTGCGGTGGGCTTGCGGCGGGTGGGCTGAAGAGATCGAGTTGGGTGGCGTGTTCTTTGAGCATGGGAGTTTCCTTTCTGCTAGGACTAGGGTGGATGTAGGATGAGATCAGGCGTGCGGGGGCCGACTCCCGCCGAAGACGGCGCACGGCAAGCAGCGCCCTTACCGGCTGCCCGGTGGCCGGCCCTGACCCGACAGCGGTGGGGCCGACCCGCAACAAGGACCGGCGCACCGCCGTGCGCGCCTACACCATCGTCAGTGGCCCTGGCCCGACAACGGGGGGGCCAGCGCCGCGAGGATGGGCGCGGCAAGCAGCGCCCCCACCGCCCTGCCGGTTGGTTGCGCCGGCCCTGGTGGGGTGGGCGCAGTACGGGTGGGACGGGGGTGAAGGGGTGTCAGCGAAAATCGCTCGTTATTTTTACCCCTCTATATATAATGACATCGAGAGGGGGGGTCAGAGGACATTGTCGAAATTTGGCCTTATACAAGGGATCTCCATTTTGCCCGAATCCCCGATTCGGGCTGAGTTTTCACTTTTTAGTGAAAGTATATCCTGGTTCACGCCCACGGATAGCGCCATATTAGGGGGTTGTGGAAGGATCGCGCTGTCCAGCGACCCGCGCTGGCGATGCAGGCAGGCGGGGCGCGGCACCCGGCGGGGGAGATCACGGTGAGGCCGGCAGCGCGGGGCGGAGCCACCCTCCTACAATCCGTCGCTTGGCGGGCCATAGGCTGGTGGGGTTGCGTAGTTACAGGTTCTCAGCTAATTCTCATTTTTCGTACAGCGTTTTCCAATGCGCGGGGGCTATACTCTTTAGAGAGGACGAGTTTTTGATCCGCGCAGGACGCGAAGAGACGCGAAGGACGATGAACCGCGATCTACTGTAAGGAGCCGGCTATGAACGCGAATATGGAACCGATGGCGGATAATGATGATGCGCCGGTGGGGCGGGTGTTGTCGCGGCGGGAGGTGATCCGGCTGCTAGCGGGGTTGGGCGGGGCGGTGCTGTTGGCGGCGTGTGATACTGCGC